>NZ_CP128153.1:3302500-3611875 GCF_030292155.1 Bacillus sp. DX3.1
CTATATCCTTTATAAACGGGAAGTGAGGATCTCCCTCTTCAAGAAGTTGTTCATAGTGATAGACAGGATGAAGTGAAGTTGCTGGAAGCTCTTTTTTGTCAGTCATAATGATATATGCCTGTACAGTCGATAGTTCATCTTGAATTTTTTCTACAAGTGGTACGATATCTTCATCGACAAATAAAATGCGGTCTTCAGCATGCCTAATAATATAGGAAATGTGCTGAGTAGATAGCCGAATATTAATTGTATGCAATACGGACCCAATACTCGGAATCGCAAAATACGCTTCCACGTGACGATGATGATTCCACGCTAAAGTTCCAACACGCTCTCCTTCTTTTATACCCAACTTCTTTAATGCACTAGAAATCCTTCTTGTTCGTTCTCCTAATTGTTTATACGTTAGCGTTGTGATTGTATCATGCGTGCGTGAAACAATTTCTTTCTTTGGAAACAATTTTTCTGCCCTTTCAATCATTGAGCTAATTGTTAATGGTACATTCATCATCATATTCGTTCCGCCTCCCATTAAAGCGTTTTCACTTTTTGAATATTATATCAGACTTTCCTGATAAATAATGTAATTTTTCGGTATTTTCTGAATTATTTCCACAGAAATAATTATTAGATGTATATAACGTTCTTTATCTCTATTTTTCATAGTATCTCCCTACTATATAAGTGCTTATTTCATATCACTAGGTGTAGTATCTTTTTCCACAACTATATAAATCCATTTTGATTTTTCGACATATAAGCCGCGACTATGGATAACAAAAGGTGACCTGCACTCGTTTTCTCTCTTTGTTTTCACTATGTCTGGGCAGGAAAAGGATCTGACCGCTTCTATGCATGATCGGGTGCTCTCTCCCACCTAAAAAGAAGGGTTTTATGTCGGTTTTTTAATTTATATTTATATACACTCCTTTCATTTTCCTTCACAAATAATAGAGAGCAGTAACCTCGTAAGGTTACTGCTCTCTATTATTTGTATTATATGTATCTCGATACGCACCCTTTACAAATATATCCGAAACATCTGGTATCTGTAATGTCCGTAATATAAGACGGTTTGTATACAGGATTGGATATGCTTTATATGTAGGATTATCTTTCATCATAGTGGCTTCTTCTTAAACTTTTGATGATTTCGTACTTTTAAGAGAAGTACACTTCCGCAATCTGTACAAATATATGCATCAACTGGAGAAGACGTAAACATCGTCTCTTTCTTTCTTATTTGTGCATATCCAATAAACTCTCCTTCTCCAATATGATTAGACCCACAATAAGAGCATATGTGTATTTCTACCTTTTGCATGAGAGCACCGCCTTTGTTCTTTTCTACTCCTTTCGACAACAACCCATTATTTCCCTTCTATTAAAATTGATCCTTTTCTCACCACAAGTTAGAAGGAAAACAACCATAAAGAACATAAAGTGAAACTTTGATCAGTATGGGTTTTCTTCATCCTCCACTGATCATCAGCTCTCACCAATCGAGCTTTTACGGTTAGTTTATCCCCCACCTAACTTCTTTGCCTCTTGCAGAACTTTGAGGTGGGGTATTACTGCCCGCGAATAGCAGGATAAATAGAAAAGAGCCTTCGAAAGGCCCTTTTTCATTATTCTTTAATTTGCTTTTCTAATACATATAAATCTTCTTCTAAATTCGATAGTTTATCTGTAACAAGCTTTCTCGCATCTCCAATTGCTTGATTATATGCATATGGTCCAAGTAATTTTATCATCTCTTCTATTAAACGCTCCGCTTGAAAACGGCCAATCGCTGCTAACTCTTCTTCTTCAAAAAGTTGCTGAATCTGTTCTACGAGCTGTTCTTTTTTCTCATTTGGTATTTTCACAACCATCATTTGAAATCTTCTCCTCTATATTTTGGATAGTACTCTACGTAAATATTGCATAGAAAAGCGTGTTCCCGGGCATGTTTTCGTTACACCTTCTAGTTCTCGGTGACCGAGAATATCCTCTACACATAAAGAAAACTGTTGCATAAAAGTATAACATAAACGATGTAAGGAATGAACTTGTTCCGAAGTCGGATCATACTTATCAAAGTTACCTGTCATACAAATACCTATTGTTTCGCTGTTATGTCCCTTCGCATGTGCACCGATGAACAAACCTCTTCCTTCATATACTGTCCCATCTTCTTCGATAAAATAATTATAGCCGATTCCGCTCCATCCTCTCACTTTTTGATGAAATGCATGGGTTTTATATACGTCCCATCCTTCTTTAGCAGTATGATGAATAATAATCTTCGTTACATTTTGCAACGGCTGAAGTTCATCTTGGAAAGATAGCTGTGCTTTTTGAATATCCATCTATGATTCCTCCTTTACATATGAATCATAATTACTGTTTTATCATCTGGACGAATCCATTTTTTCTGTTCTAGTTCTTCTATTATATTAACGTAAGCCGCCGCACCCTTTTCCATCATATATTGCGCTGTTTGTACAAGTGACCAATCTGGATGAAATAGTCCATCAGAACAAATAAATATGTCAGTAACTTCTGCACGAGGCAATGTTCCTTGCTGAATAAGTGCAACCGCTTCTGGCATCCCGTTTGCAACCGAATAACCATTTGGCATATTTGCTAAATACCGATTGTACATGAGTTGTTCACGTATATCGTTAAATACATGTTCACCCGGTACAGACAGGCTATTTTTCCGATCTTCTTCACGTTTCTTCTTTGCCCGCCTACTAATTCCTTTCACTGTGTCTTTCGTCAATACCTGCACTGTTCCATCACGAAATGTAGCAACAATCATACAATCTCCGAGCTGTGCGTATTGAATTGTTTCATCTGTTATATGCACCACTGCGATACACGTACTCCAAAGCTGTTCTTTTTTTGTTATATCAACATCGTAAGCTTTCATTTTTTCTTGTAATATTCGATTCACATTTGCAATTTCCTTTTGTAACCCTTCTATTCCTTCAAGTGATTCAAAATACTGTTTAAACAAATGAGAGGCAAGGTAAGCTCCATTATGACCATTCTCATCTTGAAATGGTACAAGTGGTGTTGCTCCATCGCATACACCGTATACTTTTAATCCTTCATTGCGAATGAGTGCATCTTCACATTCTTTTTTTGTGGGACTTTTTTGCTGAAACGTTACAGTTTGCATGATTTCACTCCTTTTTCACAACTCCAGAAACCGATTTCATTTTTTGGACTAATCTAATTTTCCAAAATAAACTGTTTTCCCGCAAATCTCACAATTTCATATATAATCTTGAAATAATATGATTTTTTAGTGAAGGACGGGAAAAAGATGGTCAGATTTTTCGGCATTATCATTGGTTCTATCATTATAGCAATTTCCTTTAATCTTTTCCTTATTCCCCACAAGATTTTAAGCAGTGGAATAGGCGGAATTGCTATTATCTTGGGCATTGCAACTCCTATAAACACAGGTATTATTAACTTTGCTTTAAACTTACCTATTCTTATTTTAGGGTACATAGGACTTGGAAAAAAAGTAATTTTTAATACGATTGTTTCTGTCATTGTATTATCTGCTGCACTGTACTGGATTCCTGTAAAAATAGTCGCAACTGATCCGCTTCTTTCTTCATTATTTGGAGGCGTAATTGCTGGTGCTGGAATCGGCCTTGTATTTAACTGTGGTGGGTCAACAGGTGGCTTTGATATCATTGGTATGTTATTATCTCGCAAAAAAGATATTAAACTTGGTGGATTTCTTATTATTTTAAATACAGTGGTTGTTGTCATTGCTGGATTTTTCTTTAACTGGGATGTAGCATTAACAAGTTTACTATCCATCTATGTAACAGGAAAAGTAATTGATGCCATTCATACAAAACATCGTAAAGTAACACTTATGATTGTAACAAACCATGCTGAAGAAATGAAAAAGCAACTCCTATCAACCGTTATACGTGGGATTACACTCCTTGATGGTGAAGGCGCCTATTCAAGTGAGAAAAAACGTGTACTTATGACCGTTGTTTCACGCGAAGAGCTTGCTGGCATGAAATTAACAATTTCTGAAATTGACCCGCAGGCATTTGTCAATATTACAGAAACCGTTGAAGTATTGGGGTTATTTAGAAAAGTTTAAAACACTAGGTATAATCCACCTAGTGTTTTTATTTACTAGAAGCCAACTCAAAACCCTTCTTATCGCTCCATCAATTTTTTGATTCGATACCAATAGACCACAAAACACCATTTATCCCGCTATTTGCAGGCAGTAATACTCCCACCTCAAAATTTAGCGAAAGCAAAGAAGTTAGGTGGGAGATAAACTGCTCGTAAAAACCCGATTGGTGAGGGCTAATAATCAGTGGGAGATGAAGAAACCCTCACTGATTAAAGTTTCACTTTATTTATACTCCATAAATTCAATTCTGTTTCCAAATGGATCAAATACGTAAAACCGTAATACATCTGGACGAGCTTTATCATCTATAACTTGAACTTCCTTTTGAATTAAAGCGGCTTTAAATTCTTCAATCTGTTGAACGTAAAAGGCTGGGTGCGCTTTTTTAGCTGGAGAAAAATTCTGCTCTACTCCTATGTGGATTTCTTGATTTCCACAGCGAAACCAGCATCCCCCGCGCTTTCGTAACTCTTCTGGTTTTGGAATTTCTTCTAGACCAATCTTGTGTCCATAAAACTCCCTTGCCTTTTCTTCACAGCCTGCTGGTGCTGCAACTTGTACGTGATCAATTCCTTGAATATGAAATGACATAATCATCTCCCCCTTTTATATCTTTATTGTATATAAGGTTGCTTCATAAGCAACTTATGTAATTCTTATAGAAGTTTATAAGAAAAGTGAAAGTTTAAGATACATATAATTACTACATCCCAACGACCACGTCAATTCTGTTTAAAACAACCCTTACATTTATTTATCTATCCTTTAAGTTATATAAATACAAATTAACAAACCGACATAAACCCCTTCTTTTTAGGTGGGAGAGAGCATCCGGCCATGCATAGAAGCGGTCAGATCCTTTTCCTGCCCAGACATAGTGAAAACAAAGAGAGAAAACGAGTGCAGGTCACCTTTTGTTATCCATAGCCGCGGCTATATATCGAAAAATCAAGATGGATTTATATATTAAGATTTAAAAAACAAAATAAAGCGAAAATATATTCTACAACAGTAGCTTTTTAAAAAAATGTATAACGCATTTCATATAATATGTCTATAATAGATTACAGTGAATCTTTTTTAGATGTTAGTTGTACGGAGGAAAAGTTATGAGTAGGAAAAAGTTATCATCCATAAAAAAAAGTGATCGTTCAGTTATTCACCGTCGTTCCCGAGATCATATACAAAAAAACATTATGAAACAAAACCAATCTTTAAAAGAAATGTATGCTTCTCTTTTTGAATATAATCCTGATAGTATTATTTCATTTGACTTACAAGGGAACATATTACATGTAAATCCTTCTGCTGAAAAAATATTAGGATATTCTACGAAAGCACTAGAAGGAAAAACAATAAAATCTTTTGTGTTAACACACAGTTACGACCAAGTATTACAATATATTAAAAACGCAGTAATTGATAACCAACAAGAATACATACTTTCTATCAATCATAAGGATGGCTATCAAATTGACGTAGTCACAAAATTTGTTCCTATTTATGTAAATAATCAAATTATAGGTATTTATGCGATTATGAAACATCTGGAAAAATCAGAGCAAATCGAAAAAATGTTACAAGAAAGTGAAAAACGTTTACGTACTTTACTAAACTCCATGCCAGCTTTTGTGTTATTTAAAGATCATAAAGGTCGATGGTTAGAAGCAAATGACTACGCAGTTTCCAGTTTAGGCTTTGAAAATGTGCCCTATCGTGGAAAAAAAGATAGTGAATTAATCCAATATAACGAATCCTATCGGAATTCTTTCTTATACTGTGAAAAATCTGATGAATTCGCATGGGAGAACAAAGAGAGTATACGTGGTGAAGAAATTATTATACATGCTAGTTCTACGCCTCTCATTCTTGATATAATAAAAGTCCCTCTTTTTCATCCTGATGGATCACGGAAAGGGATCGTCATTATGGGGCGCGATGTTACAGATTTAAAGAAGACCGAGGAACTATTACGGAAATCTGAAAAACTGGCAGTTGTTGGACAGCTAACAGCGGGAATTGCTCATGAAATACGAAATCCATTAACTTCTTTAAAAGGATTTCTAACATTATTAGAACCTGATATTAGCAAAAATAACAAATGGTATGTCGATGTCATGTTAAGTGAAATTTCCCAAATGGAATCTATTACGAATCAATTTATGGCAATGTCTAAACCACAGGCTTTATCTATACAATCCTGTCAAATTCAGTCATTAATTGAAGAAGTGGTAACATTTATTTTACCAACAGCGATTATGCATAGCGCACATATTATTATGGATCATGCACCAACACTACCGACAATTCAATGTGATGGAAATCAATTAAAACAAGTATTTATAAATATATTAAAAAACGCAATAGAAGCAATGCCTTATGGAGGAAATATTTTCATTCAAACAATGCACGTAGAAGACAATTTTGTGTTAGTGCGTATTTCAGATGAAGGCTGTGGTATACCACAAGATCGAATCTCCCGTTTAGGCGAACCTTTTTATAGTTTAAAGGAAAAAGGAACAGGACTCGGTTTAATGATGTGCTATAAAATTATTGAGGAACATGGTGGCAAATTACAAATCGCAAGTGAATTAAATAAAGGAACCACTGTAGACATTCGGTTACCTATTCTTTCGGAAAAAACGGATGATTAAAATCAACCGTTTTTTCGTTAATCCTTTGCAATACTTCAGCCAATATTGCAAGAGGCTTTTCGCGCCATTAATTACTCATTTTTTCTCCCCATAAGGTACAACAGGGAATAACTTCGATAATGGAATAATGTTCCCTACTTCATCTTTAAATACAATATGACCTCTTGTTAAATGACGTGGACTTTTTGCACCTGCAGCTGCCGCTAAAGCAAACAAACTATATCGCATGCTAATAATATAGTTCATCACGCGCCATTGTTTTTCATTGGGATCCAATGCTTTTTGAAAGCGTGGATCTGTTGTCGCAACTCCAGAAGGACACTGCCCGGTATGACACTGAAGTGCCATAATACAACCATTTGCCATCATAAAACCACGTGCAGAATTTATCGCATCGGCACCAATCGCTAAAGCAATCGCTACTTTATCAGGGGTTACAAGCTTTCCAGACGCAAAAACTTTAAACTTGTCACGAACCTCAAAACGGCAGGCTGTGTCAATAAACGTAATTAAAGCAGGCATGAGTGGAATGCCCATACTATCTGCCATTGATTTATACGTTGCACCTGAACCACCTTCTGAGCCATCAATTGTAATAAAATCCGGATAAACATCTAATTCTTTCATCATTTGAAGTAACTCTTCCAATGGCTTTTGTTGTCCAATCACTAATTTCATTCCTATTGGCTTACCGCCACTTTCCTGTAAGTCTTGAATAAAAAGTAACGCTTCTGTTGTATTATGCAAAAAGGCAAAACGGTTTGGTGAATTTATCGTCTCCCCTTCTTTCACCTTTCTGACAGCAGCTATTTTCTGATTCACTTTTTTCCCTTCCAAATGACCTCCACGTATTTTCGCACCTTGCCCAAATTTCAATTCAAATGCTTTAATATTGGGCTCTTTTGCTTTTTCGATAAATTCTTCCATAGAAAAATTACCGTTTTCATCACGATAACCAAACAAACCTGGACCTATTTGTGCAATAATATCAGCTCCAGTTTGTAAATGCTCTGGAATCACGCCACCTTCCCCCGTATTCACCCATGAACCACCAGCCATTTTTGCTCCATTTCCAGTTGAAAGAATATAATTTTCTCCAATTGCGCCGTAAGAAGTTGCTGATGCTCCAAACATCCCGTTTACTTTCCATGGATATTTGCGACTCGGACCTACTACAATCGCATCATTTTCTTCGTATAACCAAAGATTTGTTTGATCTACTGTGAGTTTTTCTCTTCTAGAGAACACTCCTTCTTTATGAATAATATATTTCTTCGCGGGACGCTCTATAGAAAGATTCACATTTAATTCCTCAGTAAGTACGGGAAAAAGAGTGTTAGAAATATAGTACCCTGCTTTATCAAAATTACGTTTTGAACCAAATCCAAGAACTTCAGATCGATATTTTGCTAGAAACATAATACTTTGAAAATCATAACGAGAAAATGGTTTTCCATCTGTATCATGATCAAACCAATATTGCCGAAATTCTGGACCTATTTTTTCAAGTAAAAAACGCATTCTTCCCAAATACGGATGAAGTTTCAAAATCGAATGGTGTGTCCTTTTCTTAATAAAGAAAGTAACTACAAAAAAAGTAATGAATAGTACTATTAACAACAATAATACACTTATGATTACGAGCAGTGTTTGGCTCATCAGCTTGCTTCCCCCTAGCGGTTCTTTCCTTTTATTTATGTATATCCCCTATCACGTCACTACAGTACATAACAAAACATTCAACTGAAAACAGAACCACCATTTTTTCTGAAAACCATAAAAAAAGGAAGCATCACGCTCTCCTTTTCTGTCAACGATTATATCAGCTCAGCAAGATGTTGTTTCGCATCATACTCGACTAAACATTTCCCATTCTTTACACGATAGACAAAGTCTGGATTTGCAATTAGCGGCCGACCGAATACAGCTACATCAATGCTTCCTTCCTGCAATGCATCCTCTGCTTCTTGCGGATTTAAATTATCCACTCCAACAATTTCATTAAAAGCGAAATGAAAAAGAAGCTAGAAAATCACTTTTCTAACTTCTTTTAACTATCCCAAATTTGTGCTTTCACTATATGATTGAAATGTTTATAAAAAAGACTTCCATATACATTATCACCAGGCAGTGAATTGTGTACAGGATTACTTGGTACAGAATGCATTGAGTAGGATGAAGCAGAAGTTGTTGGTACGTATTGATAATAAATCGGTTTTATATAAGTGTGCACAATCGGGTAACTGCCGTATAAAGGATGAAATATAAGGTGAGGGACATGCATTCTATTCAAAAAAACATTCATTTTCTATTCTCCTCATTATAAAATACAGTATATGTGATTTCAGCTTTGTAGTTGAAATGTTTATTGATTAGCAAGTGCTTTTCAATATGAATTAAAGGCAATAATTACAGCAATCAATGATTCAGTCAAAAAAATACTGACCCACCTAAGGTAAATAAACGACCGATTAAAGTGTTTCTCTCTTCGATAATGTTTTCTTGATTCAGGAAAAACACCCCTTCCTTTTTATCTTATATAGTCTAAATTATATGAATTCCATATTATTTTGTGCATATCATGAATTACATAATAATTTATCGATTATTTTTTTGAAACATCCAATATTACCACTTTACTTTCCTCTAGCATCTTAAGGCTAATATGGTAAGCTACAATTTCATTGTTATAAAGATCTTTAATGGTAGACAAATATATATAAATCCATTTTGATTTTTCGACATATAAGCCGCGTCTATGGATAACAAAAGGTGACCTGCACTCGTTTTCTCTCTTTGTTTTCACTATGTCTGGGCAGGAAAAGGATCTGACCGCTTCTATGCATGGCCGGATGCTCTCTCCCACCTAAAAAGAAGGGCTTTATGTCGGTTTTTTAATTTGTATTTATATATTTTTTTCCTTTGAAAATGAGATAAGTAATATCCGTTACCCATTTTTCGTTGAGCTGTAAAGCTTTAAAATCTCGATTTAAGTAATTTTTTGAAACTACATATGCTTCTTTTGATACAAAATAAGGACGCTTTTTTCTTGAATGATACGTCATATGTTCTTCTAATTTTCCCCATAAAAAAATCCCCCTTATAGTAGACAGATATAAGGCTTTCTTTTCTCTGTCTACTATAAGGGGATCATATCAATATGAAGAGGCTTCTTTATGTTAAATGCTAACTTGCTTACTAATCGTTTCTCTTGCTAATAGAAAACTCATAATAACCTGTGCAGCGACCCGGCTTGTCATATCACGAAAATCAAGTGTTGGATCAATCTCCACAATATCCATACCTGTAACGAGAGGTTCTTGCCCAAGCGCTGTCATTGCATCAAGTAATGTCGTGCTATCCATACCCCCCGGACCGATTGCCGGGCAACCTGGTGCAAACGCTTGGTCTAACACATCCATATCAACAGAAACATAAATAGCAGTAACCCCTTGCCTACGCAGATTTTCAATACTCTCTGTAATAATATCTTTTATAAGACGTTCCCGAACATGTTGTATCGTATATACCGTTACACCATGTTCTTTCGCATATTCATGATACGTACGAGCATTCGAGAAGTTGCGAATGCCAATTTGGACAAGTTGCTTTCCGGTAATAACATCATTCTCTAGTAAACTACGAAATGGTGTTCCGTTCGATGGTCCGCCATCATCTAAGTTACGTAAATCATGATGGGCATCAAATTGGATGATCCCAATCTTTCCTTTACTACTCGCAAAACCACTTATACTTGGAAAGCTAATTGAATGGTCACCGCCAAGTACGATGGGTACCATTTGTGGATTCAACTTTGTCAGATTTCCTAGCGTCTTTGCAATGCGAGCATGACTTTCTTTTATATCCGTGACATGCATCGTAATATCACCGCAATCATACAAGACACTCTCTTTCATATCATGCTCTTCTGTAATAGCATACGTACTATATGCATCTAACATTGTCCGGATCGTTTTCGGTGCAAAACAGGCACCTGAATGACTAATGGATGGTTTCGAAAGCGGCGCACCAATTAATGCTGCTCCGAAAATTTCTTCACCCTCATCCCAATTCTTAATCATATCGCTCCATTTCGTTACTTCACGGTCGATAAACTTTGCATTTTTCTTTAAATAGTGGTCACGCTCCACACTTTTTCACCTCTTGTATATGCAATATTTCCTTGCTTCCATACTGTATTCACATGGCTTACACCGTAATGATACGGTACATAGGCATAATTATATGCATCCCATAATACGATGTCTGCCTTACGTCCAACACGAATTTTCCCAGCAACATCACCGCGATTAATTGCGTACGCTGAGTTTACTGTTACTGCGTTCCATACTTCTTCAGGTGTCATTTTTAGCTTCAGCATCGCAATGCTCATTATCAGCTGAATATTTTCAGTTGGACAACTACCAGGGTTAAAATCTGTCGCTAATGCAACTGCTACACCTTCATCAATCATTTTACGACCTCGTGCAAAGCTTTCTTTATTTAAGTAGAAAGTTGTTCCTGGTAATAACGTTGCTACTGTATTTGAATTCGCGAGCATGTCAATTCCTTTATCCGATGCGCCAACTAAATGATCAGCAGATGCTGCTCCAATTTCTGCTGCTGCTTCCGCGCCGCCAAGTGGGTCGATTTCATCGGCGTGAATTTTCACATCAAAGCCAAGTTCTTTCGCTTTTAATAAAAACTCTTTTGATTCTGCAACAGAGAACACGCCTGTTTCACAGAAAATATCAACGAACTCTGCTAATTGTTTTTCTTTCATTTCTGGCAATAAATCTAACATCCATTGTAAAAACTCTTTTGACTTGCCTTTATACTCTTTCGGAACAGCATGCGCTCCTAAAAATGTTGAAACAACGTCAATTGGATGCTCTTTTTGCAGCTGTGCTGCTGCCTCTAATTGTTTCCACTCTGTTTCATCATCTAATCCGTATCCGCTTTTCGCTTCCACTGTCGTAACACCAAATGATAACATGCGGTCTAAATGGAACTTCGCCTTTTGCACAAGTTCTTCTTTTGACGCTTGTTTCGTTGCATTCACAGTCGATAAAATCCCGCCGCCTTGCTCTAAAATTTCTAAGTATGGCACCCCTTGTAACTTAAGGGCAATTTCGTTTTCACGAGACCCACCAAATACAAGGTGCGTATGCGGATCAACAAGTCCTGGTGAAACCATTTTCCCTTGGCAATCAATGATTTCTTTCGCCTGTAATTCTTTCGCTTCTTCCGCGGTACCAACGAAAGCAATCACACCATTTTCAATTCCGACCGCACCATTTTCAATGAAAGGAAGCGTATTCATCGCTTCCTTTCTTAACAAGCCATCTTCTTGATCCATTGTCAGTAATTGACCGATATTCGTTAGTAAAATGTCTAGCATGTTTTCTCCCCCTTATTTCATCATCGGAATGTTAACGCCTTTTTCTTTCGCTGTCTCTACCGCTAAGTCATAGCCCGCATCAACGTGACGAACAACACCCATTCCAGGGTCAGAAGTTAATACACGTTCAATACGCTTTGCTGCTGCCTCTGTTCCGTCAGCAACAATCACCATTCCAGCATGAAGTGAATAACCCATACCAACTCCGCCCCCGTGGTGAACAGATACCCAGCTTGCACCGTTAACACTATTGATTAATGCATTTAAAATTGGCCAATCCGCTACTGCGTCACTGCCGTCTTTCATCGCTTCTGTTTCACGATTTGGTGATGCTACTGAACCACAATCTAAATGATCACGACCGATAACGATTGGCGCTGACAATTCACCACTAGCAACCATTTCATTAATAATACGTCCGAATTTCGCACGTTCTCCGTATCCTAGCCAACAAATGCGTGATGGAAGACCCTGGAATTCAACTTGCTGACGTGCCATACGGATCCAGTTACATAAATGCTCATTATCTGCAAATTCGCGTAAGATGACTTCGTCAGTTTTATAAATGTCTTCTGGATCGCCAGAAAGTGCTACCCAGCGGAATGGGCCTTTCCCTTCACAGAATAATGGACGAATAAATGCTGGAACGAATCCTGGGAAATCAAAAGCGTTTTTTAACCCTTCATCAAAAGCAACTTGGCGAATATTATTACCGTAATCAAACGTAATCGCGCCTTTCTTTTGCATCTCAAGCATTGCTTCTACATGTTTTGTCATACTTTCTTTTGCTAATTGTACGTAGCGCTCTGGATCTTCTTCACGAAGCTTTGCTGCTTCTTCTAATGAATAACCGACTGGAATATAACCGTTTAATGGATCATGTGCAGACGTTTGATCTGTTACTAAGTCTGGTGTAAAGTCGCGCTTAACTAACTCTGGTAAAATTTCTGCCGCATTTCCTAATAGTCCAATTGAAATTGGCTCTTTCTTTTCTTTGTATTCTTTCGCAACAGCCAATGCCTCTTCTAAAGATTCTGTGTACATATCACAATATCTTTTTTCAATACGGCGATCAATGCTACGCTTATCGACGTCAATTGCAATGACAACACCACCATTCATCGTTACAGCAAGTGGTTGTGCACCACCCATACCGCCTAAACCAGCAGTTAGTGTTAATGTACCTTTTAATGAACCACCAAAGTGCTGACGTGCTGCTTCACCAAACGTTTCATAAGTTCCTTGTAAAATCCCTTGTGTTCCAATATAAATCCAGCTACCCGCTGTCATTTGGCCATACATCATTAAGCCTTTTTTCTCAAGTTCACGGAAGTGCTCCCAGTTTGCCCATTTCGGTACTAAGTTTGAGTTTGCTAAAAGAACACGCGGTGCATCTTCATGGGATTTAAAAATAGCAACTGGTTTCCCAGATTGAACCAATAACGTCTCATCGCTCTCTAATGTTTTCAAAGACTCAACAATTGCATGGTAGCTATCCCAATTACGAGCTGCACGGCCAATACCGCCATATACAACTAGCTCCTCTGGTTTTTCAGCTACTTCTGGATCTAAGTTATTCATTAACATACGAAGTGCTGCTTCTTGTACCCAGCCCTTTGTTTGTAGTTCTGTTCCTCTTGGCGCGCGAATTGTTTGTTTTACGTTTTCCATTCTAATCTCTCCCTTTTCCCTTTATAGTGCTGCATTTACATCAATGCGTTCCATTGTCCAATGACTTGTTTTTAACCAGTGCGCAAGATTTTCAATATCAGTTGAGAAAACGCGGTCGTTTGTAATAGAAGGCACTTGCTGGCGACCTTGGTGATAAAAGATTTTTGTTACTGTACTCATTTCTTCAATACCACGGTATTCAGCCGCTTGCATCGCACAAATCATTTCAATCGCAATAACGCGTCTTACGTTTTGAATAATTTGATACGCATGACGTGATGCAATTGTCCCCATACTTACGTGATCTTCTTGGTTTGCTGATGATGGAATAGAATCAACGCTTGCTGGGTGTGCTAACGTCTTATTTTCTGAAACAAGTGAAGCTGCTGCATATTGCATAATCATCGCACCAGACTGTAAACCTGGCTCTGGACTTAAAAATGGTGGTAAATCATTTAACTGCGGATTCACAAGACGCTCAATACGGCGCTCAGAAATATTTGCAAGCTCAGCCATTCCAACCTTTAAAAAGTCCATTGCAAACGCAATTGGCTGACCGTGGAAATTACCACCGGAAATTACTTTTTCTCCATCATCAAAAATAAGTGGATTATCTGTTGCTGCATTCATTTCAATCTCTAGTTTTTCTTTTACATAATTTAAAACTTGCCAAGATGCACCGTGTACTTGCGGAATACAGCGAAGCGAGTAAGCATCTTGTACACGTAGTTCTCCTTGTTTTGTAACAAGTTTACTATCCTGAAGAACATTACGAATGCGACTTGCAACTTCTACTTGCTCTTTATAACCACGAGCTCTATGAACATTTTCATCAAACGCATCAATGATGCCACGTAATCCTTCAATTGTCATCGAAGCAATTAATTCTGATTGATTTGCAATTTCTTCAGCCTCTAGGTATGCAAGAATCCCTTGTGCCGTCATTGCTTGCGTTCCATTGATAAGCGCAAGACCTTCTTTTGCTTCTAATGTAATTGGTTCTAAGCCTTCTTTCGTAAGGGCTACCATTGAATGAACACGTTGCCCTTTATAGAACACTTCTCCTTCTCCTAATAGAACAAGAGCCAGGTGAGATAACGGAGCCAAGTCGCCACTTGCACCAAGTGAACCTTGCTGTGGAATCACTGGATGAATTTGACGATTCACAAATTCTAGTAACATATTTACAACAAGCGGACGAACACCAGATACACCTTTTAGCATGGTGTTTGCACGTAAAATCAACATTCCTCGTGATACTTCTTCCGGGAAAGGATCACCAATGCCACATGCATGCGATTGAATTAAATTGTGTTGCAGAGCTTTTACATCATCCTTTTGAATGAGTACATCACTAAACTTTCCAAACCCTGTTGTAATGCCGTAGACAACTCTTCCCTCTTCTACGATTTTTTCAACAACTTCACGGCATTCCGCAACTTTTTGCATGCTAGTTGAGCAAGCCGTTACCCCTTCTCCTTTAAATAACAACCGTTTCATTTCTTGTACTGTTAATGAATGTCCTGTTAACGTAATCATTATTTTTCCTCCTTATAAAGACAGAAGGAGGCCTTACCTTTTTAAGACAGACTTCTGTCCTAAAAAGCAAGGCCCCCTTCTAACTAATAGACTATGGGCAAATCATATGTGATTAATTCCTAAACCAATCGCCTCATGCTCAGATCCTTTTACAGGTGCACCTATCGTTCCATAAAGTGCAACAGCAATCCATTCGCCTTCTTTTTTACCGTCGTATGGTGTGCCGCGCACAATTGCAAACCGAAGACCTACTGTACGAAGAACGTCTGCTAACTGAATTTGACCTCTCGTTACCCCGTACAACGCTTCCATGATTGCATGATAAAGTGCATGCGTTTCTCTGTAAACATCTGTTTCAATTACATTGTTGCTTCGAGCCGCTGTTTCTATTGCTGCGACAACTTTTTGCGAATTCATAGAACCGACCTTCCCTGTACAATACTTCCAACCTTTTGGAAGTGATAATACCGGACTTTCTTGTTCCTCCGCAAGTGCCAGCAACATCGCCATGCGACCAATTCGATGTGTTCCTTGAAGAAGCATGTGACTCTCTCTTTTCTTTTGAATTATTTGAATATTACTTACTTTAAGAATATATGAAAACGGTTAAATCGTCAATGGTTTTTACTATAATAATTTGAATGAAAACTCCCGCCACTTATCTCCTTCGGATTTTGAAGTGGGGGTTTCTCGTGTATCATCTGTGGCAGATGCTTAACATGAGTGGAGTTGACTCGGCTGCCTGATGGCACAACCCCTCTATTCCATTGGCAAACGCCTTTGGAACTACTTTTTTCAATATGTTATAGGAACCATTCACATCTGCGTTGAGTAGGATGTTCACTTTCGAATTGATGAAAGATTACTAGAAAGATTTGAAGCATCACTTGCCTATGAAGGACTAAATAAAACAGATATTTTAACCTGTTTTTTATCAAATTATTTTCGTGCCTGCCCCCCCTCTGACACGATCCAAGCAATACCATCATATCTTTATTATGGAAAGGATGTGATAAATTGAATTACTATACTTGTGCCCCGTATTACCCGGTCTATCCTTACTTATATTATCCCCCCTACTATGAAGTTCGAACAGCTTATCCAATGAATGCCTATTATGCTTATTCACCTTATTACCATTATCGTAATGACCTGGTTTCTCCTTTATATGAAGGAGAATATTATTACGATAACCTTCGTCAAGATAATGTCTTGTACACGGCCATCTGGGAGAAACGGGATGGCCCGGACTGGCAAGCCCGACATGGCCTGACCGCAGAGCAATATCAGCGGACGTTTAACGAACTGGTTGCGCAAGGCTACCGCTTGATTCACATAAGTGGCTATACCGTGAACGGGCAGGATTATTATGCTGCAATCTGGGAAAAACGAGGTGGTCCTGCGTGGCAGGCTCGTCATGGTCTGACCGCCGACCAGTACCAGCAGACGTTTAACAGTTTGGTTGCACAAGGTTACCGCCTGGTGAGCGTGAGTGGCTATGGCAGTGGTGGGCAGGATCGCTATGCTGCGATCTGGGAGAAACGGGATGGCCCCGAATGGCAAGCTCGGCATGGTTTGACTGCAGAACAGTATCAGCAGACGTTCAATGAACTAACGTCTCAAGGTTATAGGCTCATCTACGTTAGTGGTCACACAAACGATGGCAAAGATCGTTATGCTGCAATCTGGGAGAAACGGGACGGTCCCGAATGGCAAGCCCGACACGGCCTGACCGCAGAGCAATATCAACGGACGTTCAACGAACTAAGCTCTCAAGGCTATCGGCTGATACAAGTAAGCGGCTATGGTAGTAATGGTAGAAGTCGTTTCGCGGCTATTTGGGAAAAACGAGGTGGTCCCGCATGGCAGGCTCGGCATGGCTTGACGGCCGACCAGTACCAGCAGACGTTTGACAGTTTAGTTGCGCAAGGTTACCGCCTGGTGAGCGTGAACGGCTACCAACTATGATAGCAATGTTTACTTATTAGATTTTTTAGGCCATATGTAAATGATATGGTCTTTTTTTATAGACAACAATAGACATTTGGAAATTTCAGAGGAAATAGCGTTCAAGAGGGATGCTACTATTCTGTTTCTTTTCTTTTTCATGAAATTGACGTACGATGGAAAGCGAATGCTTTGAATCCTTAATATGTATTACGTCCCCAACAGGAATAATGATTGCCTCATAATCTTAATTCATAATGCGGTTGCACCTGTAATCCCGTTTCACTTATAACTACCTCTTTTGTTAATCCCACTGTTTCAATTGTATAATACTCCTTCAACAAAGCTGTTACCACAGTAATCTCAAATTCAGCAAACGTCGGATATACAAATAATGGTATTTTTTTCATATTCTTTTCTCCTTCATCCATCGCATAAAATATAATTCGATTTTTTCTATTGTCACTTCATCAGTATTCACATATGTAACTGGAAATTGTTTATACCACTGTTTTTCAGTTTCTACTAACTCTAGCTGCTCTTCAAATGTACTGCGCCTTCTCGTTTTATCCTTCTCCTTTCTCTCTTGCAATCTCTTTTTAGAAACATCCAAATAAAAAATTGCATTTGAACGGCATTCTCTTAATTTATCTAATTCATTTTTTAGTTCGTTTTCAATATCCCAATCCACTCCTATAAGTTTTGGAAAATGTATTGTATAAAATTCAATATCTTCCGGACCACGATCAAATATTGCTATACGTCCCTCTACATCCTGATATTCTTTTATTTTTGCCTCAATAAATAGTTTTTGATTTGTAATAAACCCCTCTTTTGTATAAATATCAAAATTCAATTTTCTTCTTTTTTCTATAATTGCATGAGGATTTTCATATACAATTGATATTCCCCTCTGTTCTAATCTCCTTGCTAGCGTTGTTTTTCCACTTGCCATAAACCCTTGAAGTGAGATTACATACGTCATTACAATCATTCCTTTCCCACTATGATAACACTCAATTTTACAATAAACAGAATTTTACAAACAATCAACAAAATACTTCCCACCTTGTTTCCTATTTCTATCTGGCTTATAATAAAAAACAGAGACTATCATGAACGTATTGTATGTAAGCTTGGAGTTCCGAGCTTACATTATTTTTTGCTTTCTCTTTTCTATATAAATCCATTTTGATTTTTCGATATATAAGCCACGGCTATGGATAACAAAAGGTGACCTGCACTCGTTTTCTCTCTTTGTTTTCACTATGTCTGGGCAGGAAAAGGATCTGACCGCTTCTATGCATGGCCGGATGCTCTCTCCCACCTAAAAAGAAGGGTTTTATGTCGGTTTTTTAATTTGTATTTATATAGTAAAAGAGGTATACTAAAATAGAACATATGTTCTTAACGATTACATATAGTAAGGAGATAGAACAAATGGTATACGACACAAAAGTAATTTCTTGGAACGCATCTTTAAAACAACTACAACGCCGCTACACTAAAAAACAAGTGGATCGAAAACATTTTGAAGATGTTGAACTTATGAATTTCTTCCGCGACAATGACTACATTGTCCTTCCTACACATATTAGCGGCTTATCAACAAAACGTTTTACTTCTTATTCTGTTTTTACAACTGAAGATAAAGATCGTAAAGTTGGTACACTAATCATTGAATATTTACAAGATGAAGATAACATATTACGTGTAGAGCAACTATACTTCGTTTAATTCACAACGCTTGGCCAAAATGGCTAAGCGTTCTTGCTTTCTATCAATCTCACTGCTTATAATACAAGTAAAGGGAAAATTGCTATCGTAAAGGGGGTATACGATTGCTTGAAGGATGGTTTAGTTGGTTTATCGTCATTTGGACTGTTATATTATTAGGTCTTATGTCGATTGGTGGATACTTTATGTTCCGAAAATTCTTAAAACGATTACCAAAAGAAGATGGAATGTCTATTTTAGATTGGGAACAGCGCTATATTGATGAAACACGTCACTTATGGGATGACAAACAGAAGCAATTATTAGAAGAACTGGTCAGTCCTGTTCCTGAATTATTTCGCGATGTCGCACGTTCTAAAATTGCCGGTAAAATTGGAGAGCTTGCCTTAAAAGAAAGAGCTACAAAAATAACAGAAGATTTAATTATTAAAGGGTATATTGTTGCAACACCAAAGCGAGATCATAAATTTCTCGTTAAAAAGCTACAGGAAAAGCAAATTGATTATTCTCGTTACCAATCATTGCTGGCTAAGTAAAAAACCTCAAGGGCTCTTGAGGTTTTTTACGTTAACTTCATATCTTTTTCATTATAAAATCCGTCTTCTTTTTTCATTTCCTTTTGCAATTTCGTAAATGAACGATACATTGCGATACGCCAAGAGATAATCATCGCAAAGGCAAGCAAGAAGAACATACCGCTTAATTGTCCTAAATCAAGTGATTGACTTAAATACGTTTTAAAACCGATACGAACAACAAGCAAACCGATTAAAATAAATACAAATGCCTTTGAGCGCTTTAAATAAATGTCTTGTTCACGCACTTCAAATTTTGATGTTTTAATAAGAAAAATGGAGAAAAACAAACCAACACCAATTGATTCTAATATTTCTGCTGGTGTTAATCGAAATTCTGGGAAGATATACATCAGTGCCCCTGTACTCATAAAAAACGGTGGGAGTATAATTTTTTTCAACGTTGCCGGTTTCTTTGCTGCTTTTAAACGAATAAACATCGCCCCAACAGCCATACACACGGCAACAATACTTGATAAAAGAACTAAGTTCATACTTTCTCATCCTTTTTTGTGGAAATATGAAACATATAGTTTTATTATATGCTTTTCTATTAGTATTTCCAACATTTTCACAGGATAATACTAAAAACCGGTGAAACCACCAAATAAACTTGAGAAATATGCAATAATTTTTGTCATCCAGTTAAAGTATAGGAATATCCCCATAATGATCATGATATATCCGCCGATTTTCACAAATGCCCCGCTATGTTTTTTAATCCAAGACATTTTCGTAATAAAAAATGATAGGATAAAAAATGGAATGGCAAACCCCAATATATAAGCAATCATATATATCATTGCTGATTCTGGATTCGTTGCAGCAAGAGCAATTACAGAAACTAAAATCGGTCCTGTACAAGGTGTCCAACCAGCAGCAAATGCCAAACCTATTAAAACAGATCCGATATAACCACTTGGCCGGCTTTTAAACGTGAATTTACGATCTTGCATTAAAAAAGTAGGTTTAAAAAGACCAATTAAGACAAGTCCAAAAGCAATAATAAAGATGGCACCTAACTGTCTTATTAAATCTTTATAATCTTGGAAGAACGATCCGAGAAAACTTGTACTAAATCCAATCGCGATAAACACAATTGAAAATCCAAGTAAGAAAAACGCTGTATGTGTCATACTTCTTCTGCGAAGCATTGCATTTTCTTCTTTCAATTCTGAAACTGACATTCCTGTTATGTACGATAAAAACGCCGGGTAAAGTGGTAAACAACACGGTGAAATAAACGATAAAAACCCAGCCCCGAACGCTAAAAAGATATTAATATCCTGCATCGTTTCACTCCTCTCCTCTACAATATTGTAGCAAAAACGAAAGAAAATAGTATGAACAATTCATGAATTCCCTATTTACAACATTTTAATAAGAGAAATTCTACTATAACTGCACACAATCGTTTTCTGTAAAACGGTTTCATTTTCCTTCTATTATAAATATATTCAACCTTTCATTAACATAACAAAGCTTCCTTCATTCAACAAATCATTTGTTTATATAAATCCATTTTGATTTTTCGACATATAAACCGCGGCTATGGATAACAAAAGGTGACCTGCACTCGTTTTCTCTCTTTGTTTTCACTATGTCTGGGCAGGAAAAGGTTCTGACTGCTTCTATGCATGGCCGGATGCTCTCTCCCACCTAAAAAGAAGGATTTTATGTCGGTTTTTTAATTTGTATTTATATATCTTCCACCTCGTTCTATACATTTCTTGTAAAAAAATATTTTTTTACAATGAAAACTTTATACACCCTTTTCCTTATTTTACGATACTTCTATAAGAATAAATTTCAAGATTATGCATAAATATCATACTTTTATTATTATTCTATAAAATGTCATACTTTTCTTTCAGTTGACCCTTCATTTTTAATTTTGTATACTTCCATCTAGTTATACATGTCCGTTTTTGAAAAAACACATATATAGATGGGAGGAGTTTTCATGCTTCGTTATTCTCTTTTAGTTTTATTAGGAGCATGTAGTTACGGGATTTTAGCTATCTTCGTTAAACTTGCATATGCAGAAGGCTTTTCACTTGGAGAAGTCATTGGTAGTCAATATTTGTTCGGTTGGTTTATTTTACTTGGCATTACACTACTGGTTTCTAGACATCGCGTGCCACTAAAACAAATGCTTATTTTATTTATCGCCGGAACTTCTGCTAGCTTTACTGGTATTTTTTATTACGGTTCTTTGCAAACTGTTCCTGCATCTATTGCCATTGTTCTCTTATTCCAATTCGTTTGGGTTGGCATTATCATTGAAGCTGTCGTGACAAAAACGTTACCTTCAAGAGAAAAAGTAATTTCTGTTATCTTTTTACTTGCTGGTACATTCTTATCGAGCGGATTATTGGAATCATCAGCCGGCAGCTTTGAGATGAAAGGGATTCTATTAGGCTTATTATCAGCGGTTACCTTTGCAACTTATATTTTTGTAAGTGGTAAAGTTGCTATCGAAGTACCATCATTACCTCGCGGTGTACTATTAATGGCTGGGGCCTTAACGTTAGTTATGATCGTTTTCCCACCAACATTTATTTTTAATGGTGCCATTACACAAGGACTTTGGAAATACGGATTAGCATTAGGAACATTTAGTATTGTTATTCCATCCATCGCCTTTACAATTGGTATTCCAAAAATCGGTTCTGGTCTAGCAACCATTCTTGGCGCAGCAGAACTTCCTGTTACAACAATTATGTCTGTATTCATATTAAAAGAAGCAGTACTGTCTTCTCAGTGGTTTGGTGTAGGTCTTATTCTGGTCGGAATCGCTATTCCACAAATTGCGTATACAATGCGCGGAAGATACCAAAAACATCCTACTCATAAAAAAGTTGCTGCATAATGAAAAGAGGCTTCTCAGTTGAGAAACCTCTTTTTTCGCAAGCTGAATTTAACTTCCTTTCGTGCTAATAATGCCTGTCGGTTGTACAAGCTTTGCAATAAATTTGATCCCCTCCTTGTTATAACTAATACCGGCAATTTTCTCTAGATGAAGAAACACTAAACGGTTATGTTTCTTTAGCACATCAACATATCGTTTGATGACACTTATATTTCCAGTTATCAGAAATGCAATGCGAAGATTCCTTGATCTTCCGCTAAACAATTGAAAAATTCCTCTCTCATATTCACTTGTCTCCTTTACATACAAAAAAGACCATAAATAACGATAACTATTGGAAATTTCCCAGTTGCGTTATAATAGAGTCTCTCGTATTCACACCAATGTTATATTCACTTATCATTTACATGATTTAGTACACTGTATTTTTATGAATTTTCCGTTAATAAAACCGGCGAATTGTAAAGGTTTTTATATTTATATGTAAAAGATTGTAAATCGTATATTTTAACGTTCTGATAAAGTGAAACTTTGATCAGTGGGGGTTTTCTTCATCCCCCACTGATCATTAGTTGAACGAATCGGGCTTTTACGGGCAGTTTATCCCCCACCTAACTTCTTTGCTCCTTGCAGAACTTTGAGGTGGGGGTATTACTGCCCGTTAATGCGGGATAAAAGATTTATCCTAAAGAGATTTATTAAACACCCTATTTTCCTATATAATTACTTACGAAATCATTTTTTCTAATTCCCTTACTTCTTGAAATGAATGATACCATCCATCAACCGAAGCTTACCGTCCGTTCATAAGAGATAAAATGCGTCTTTAGAAAGAAGGTAACGACCATGAAAGCAATTCATTTGCAAAACGAAACGATTGATTTAACTGAAAAACTAATCTCCATTCGTCGTCATTTACACCAATTTCCCGAATTATCATATGAAGAAATTGAAACGACGAAATCCATTAAAAATTGGTTAGAAAAAGCTGACATCACCATTATTGATTCCAATTTAAAAACAGGAGTCATTGCAGAGATTTCTGGTAATAAAAACGGCCCAGTTGTCGCTCTCCGTGCTGATATTGATGCCCTTCCGATTCACGAAGAAACAGGGCTTCCATATGCTTCACAAATTCCTGGTAAAATGCATGCATGTGGTCACGATTTTCATACATCGTCTATTATCGGAGCTGCTTATTTATTAAAAGAAAAAGAAGCTTCACTTAACGGAACTATCCGATTGATTTTTCAACCTGCTGAAGAAAGTGGTGGCGGTGCCTCAAAAGTAATAAAATCTGGCCATTTACAAAATGTAAAAGCTATCTTTGGAATGCATAATAAACCAGATTTACCAGTCGGTACAATCGGTATTAAGGATGGTCCACTCATGGCGGGAGTAGATCGTTTTGAAATTGAAATTAAAGGGGTTGGAACGCATGCAGCTGTACCTGATGCTGGTGTTGATCCAATAGTTGCCTCTTCACAAATTGTCATGGCACTGCAAACCATTGTGAGCCGAAATGTAAGTTCTTTTCATAACGCTGTCGTAAGTGTAACAAACATTCATTCAGGAAATACATGGAACGTTATTCCTGAGAAAGCAACACTAGAAGGAACCGTTCGTACATTCCAAGATGAAACGCGCCAAAGAATCCCTGAACTGATGGACCGTATTATTAAAGGTGTCGCAGCTGCGCTTGGCGTTGAAACAAAACTTCATTGGTATCCGGGCCCACCTTCCGTTCATAATAATACAGAACTTACCGAATTATCAATTGGCATTGCACAACAAATGGGGCTTCAAGTTGTTTCACCAAAGCCCTCTATGGCGGGAGAAGATTTTTCATTTTATCAACAAGAAATTCCTGGTTCATTTGTCTTTATGGGAACAGAAGGTACACATGAATGGCATCACCCTTCCTTTACATTAGATGAAAAGGCATTACCTATTAGCGCACAATATTTTGCCTTGTTAGCTGAGGAAGCTATTAACAAATTATCATAAAGAAAAGCCGTTAAGCGTATCCTTAACGGCTTTTTCATATGTCATTATCTCGCTATTCGTAAGCAGTAATCCCCCACTGATGGAAGTTTCACTTTATGTTAAATCGCGCTTTAAAAATACAGTATAGGAAATCCCTAGGAATACGAATAAATAAATCATCAGAATACAAGACGCAAACGGAAATGATACACCTTGAACTAAATTTCCACTTTTTAATATTCCATACAAATCTGTATTTGCCGGTAATAAAAATTTCACCCATTCATATTTAGATGCTGGTATTAAAATGATTCCACCAGATAACGCCACAAATAAAGAGATACCTATTGCTCCCCCACTCGCTCTCGTTAAAACAGATATCATAAAAGCAAGTGCTGCATACACAAGAGTTGGCACCCATTCTAATATATAATACTGACTCACATCACCAAGTATATTTCGCTCGATAATGTTACCATTTTGTACAATAAATTCCGTCCATGCTGGTTGTTGAAATTTATAAATAATAAACCCATATAACAGTGAGAAAAGCATATTAAATATAAACATTAATGCAGAGAAAATAACAATTGCTACATATTTCGCTGTTAAAATTTTAAATCGATTTGCTGGGCGAATCATTAAAAATTTATAAGTACCCCAGTTGTACTCATTTGCGAAAATTGTACTGGCATATACAAGAATAAATGGTAATAAAATAGGAAAAACAATTAATCCGGTGTCTCTCATAAAGGCTAGAGGTGATTCACCCGCAGGTGGCGTATTCGTATCTAAGTGCTTCATTTTCAGTTGATACTCTTTAACAAGCTCATCTCCTGACCTTTGATTAATAATATCCTGTTTTGTACTTCCGAGTTTCTTTTCAATTTCTGTCGTTCTTTCTGTATACTCTGCTTTCCAATCTCCTGATGGAGACGGAAAATATTTAACAGACACCCAACCTAAGCCAATAACTAAAACTACAATAACGACAAACGGTATAATCGTCCGCTTCAGCTTAAAAATTTTATATATCTCATTATAAACTAAATTAAACAATATCCTTGCCCCCTGTTAACTCTAAAAACTTCTCTTCTAACGTTTTTCGTTCTTCATATACCCGGTAAATACGAATGTTGTGCTCTGTTAATATTTGAATAATCTTTGGAATTTCTTCATTATTCACTGTGAGAATCAATTCGTTGTCTTTCATTGTGACATCATATGTTAAGAACTCTGCTGCCTTCTTCACATCGTTGACACGTATATGGATTGTCTCCATCTCTACTTGTCCATCGTTTTGTACATTTTGTGTTGCTACGTATTGCCCGTGCTGAATAATGATAACTCGATCACACATTAATTCAACTTCAGATAATAAATGACTCGATACAAGCACAGCCTTTCCTTGCTCGTGGGCAATTTTCTTTATGTACATACGCATTTCATGAATTCCATTTGGATCTAGTCCATTTGTTGGTTCGTCTAAAATAAGTACATCTGGATTATGTATAAGTGCTTGCGCAATTCCTAAACGCTGTCTCATCCCAAGAGAATAGGCTTTGACTTTCCGATTGATAACCTGCTGCATTCCTAATAAATGAACAACTTCTTCAATGCGCTCTTCTGTCACATTTCCATTCATTCGTCCAAAGTATGTTAAATTCTCATAGCCGCTTAAAAATGGATAAAACTCTGGGTTTTCAATAACAGCACCAATTTTTGCAACTGTACTTTCAAATTGTTGTCGTACCGATTGACCATCAACCCATACTTCTCCTTCGGTCATACTAATCATACCGACCATCATTCGCATTAATGTCGTTTTCCCAGCACCATTTGGCCCTAACAAACCAACGACCTCACCTTTTTTAACTTCGAAGCTTATATTCTCTACTAACGTCTTTGAACCAATTCGCTTCGTTAGTCGGTCTACTTTCACAATGGATTTTTCATTTGTCATTCTATACAACCTTTCTTTTTAACACTTTTCTTCATACTCTAAGTTTCTTTCACTGTATCATGATTATTTTCCCCTGTAAAACGCAGAAAAAAGACATGATATTTCACGTCTTTTCCTCTACTTTATATGATTGTCCATATTGTGAGTCCTGTACAAACCGATAACATTGCCACATTGATAATACACTTGGCAAGCTAACGAATAGTGTTGTCACTGATAGTGCATATATTGTAATCGGTGCACTGCTTATCCCATGATAGCCTGTTGACTTTATAAAAATAACTGTGAATAATTTCAAAAACAACATGCCATGAATCAATCCAAAAAGAAGGGCTCCTCCCCAAAGTAACAGCTGCTCCTGACATAATAAACAGACAATTTTTCTTTTTTTCATACCGACAGTTTCATACGAGTGGCACTCCTGTCGTCTTTGTTTCAAGAATCCTTTTGTCATCTGGTATGTAACGAAACAGCACACAAAAAATAACAGGATAGACCCGTAATACAAAAGTCCAATTAAGAGCGGTATCTGTTTTATTTTCTCTATTACCGCTTCATTAGATTGAACCGATATGATAAAAAAATATAACATCGCACTCGTCGCAATACATATAAATTGCTTTAATCTTTGGGCAGCATAGTTTTGTATGTTTTTTTGTGCTAACCGAGATAAAGACATAATGATTCCCCCATCTTACTTCCTAACGTCAAACATTCTATACTACCAGTGTATACAAATATCATTTCATTCACATCGAACTACAATCGGAATCTTCCCTAAGACTTAAGTCTTAGAAAAACAAAACAGATACATTGTTAAAGCCGGGCGAATGCAGGAAACTTCACTATCGAATTAAAAAACGGAAATGTTTCACAATAACATTTCCGCTTTTCATCACATGATTTGTTTTTTGAGTCTTTTAAAATAACGATTTCTAAGCAGTAAAAAATAACATGTATGAATGAGTAAAAAAGCACCGATGACGATAACTGAAGAGATAAGAATCGGCGTTGTAAATACTTTTTGCAACGCTATGTAAGCTACACTTGTATGCAAAGCTGCCAATACAAATGGAATAAAAAACAAAGTTCCCATTTGCACCGTCATAATCCGCTTCATTTCCCCTTCATTCATACCTAATTTCATAAGAGATTGATAGTATTGTTGGTCCTGTTCCATATCTGTGAAAAAGCGGAAATATAAAAAACTTACTGCAGATAAATAGAAAATGACTCCAATAAATAAACCGATAAATAAAATTACACTTGCCACTTGCTTAGCCAGATTATGAATCGTCACACGAGAAGTAAATTCATATTGCCCCTCTTGCGTCATTTTCTTTTCCAATTGTTCTGCGAGCTTTGTTGTCTCTTCCCAATTCTGAATGGTATATGCTGTATAACTTGCTGTTTTACTGCTTCCTATAAGCAGCTCATCCACTTCATCTGATACCACATAGATTTTTCCTGAGAATATACCACCTGAAAAAATATTCTGTTCTAATGCACGTGTCACATGCACAGTCTGTTGACTTTCTTGTAAACTCATTTCAAAATCTGTAAAGTTACCACTCATCTTACCTTCCAATCCAAATGATGGAACTCGAACAGCTTCCTTTTCTTTTAATGATACTGTTTCAAAACCAAGCTTCCTTGCAATTTTATTATAGTTCGCCTGGGATAAAATAATAGCTAGTTCTTTTTTATTTTCAACAGATTGAAACTTTACTGGTGTCACTACTTTTTCATATACGATATGTTCTTTTTGAAAAGCCTTTTCGATTTCTGTTTCATATTGTTCCCGCTGCTGTTGATGCTCGTTATATGTAATGAAATTAAACGCAAATGGAATGTTTCGTACCATTTCTGATTTTTGTGTTCCAAGAAAGGCAGCAAATGTACCAATCGCACAAAATGAAACAGTTGAGACAATTGTCACCATAAAAAACATACGCGCGTTATCTTTCATTCGATAGGACAACATAGAAAACGATACTAAATTCGTTTTCTTCCAATATATATGTTTAAATCGTTTTAAAAATCGTATGATAAACACACTAAGCTGTGAGTATAAAAAATATGTACCAATTATTACGATTACAGAAACAGGTAATAATAAAAATGCAACAGTCCCAGGATTAGCTGTAACGGATAACCCATATCCAAGCAAAATAAAACTTCCTGCCAATACAGATAATAGTATAGAAGCTTTCGGTTCTGGTTTTGGTTTTTTATTCCCTTTTAATAGCGCAATGACTTTATTACTTTTCACGAAAAAGCTCGCTATGAAAGATACGAGAAAAAATAAAATAAAAAAGGAAATAACCGTGATTTTAACTGGCTGCATTGGCAAATATAACGGTAAATCTTTCACATGCATCATTGTGCTTGCCAACATAAAAAACAGTTTCCCAAACAAGATGCCCGCTCCTATCCCACTAATGAGAGCGCTAACACCAATTAACATATTTTCTACAAAAATCATCCAAGTCATTTGTATATTTGTCATACCATGAATCACAAATATACCAAACTCTTTATTCCGCATTTTTAAAAAGGTACTAACAGAATAAAAAACAAAGAAAAATGAAAAGAAATAAATAATGTACTCCGCAACAAACATTCCTTGCCGAATCGCTCCAGGAATTTGCTTTCCATTTATTACATCTGGATGATAAATAAAATATGCATATAGAAAAAAGATCATCACTGAAAAGGTACTACTTAGAAAATACGCTGCATACGTTCGTATATTTTGACTTACATTTTTACATGCGAGCTGAGAAAATGTCATATTTCTCCCCTCCCACATCTATTCTTATATTCATCATCATATTAAGTACGACATCTCCTTCTTCATTCTTCCCTTCTACTATAGTAAAAAACGACGGAAGAAAACATCGAACTTCCTTACATACCGCGCCATAGTCTTACAGTTTTGTCATTTTACTTGTCATTTTCAACTTCTATTCGCTTATTCTCTATTGCGATTTTTAAAAACTCCAATAGTTCAGGATTACTATTCGTTTTTCGATATGCAACTGCCATTTCAGCTACAAAATTCGTATCATATATTTCCTTATATACAACTTCTGTTTGATATAATTTATTCGCTGATACTGGAATGACTGTTATCCCAATACCTGCTGCTACAAACCCCATAACTGTTTGATATTCCGTTGCCTCTTGTACAATACGCGGACTGAATCCAGCCTCTCGACATAGTGATAAAATCGTATCATATAGTGCAGGCCAGACGTTCCTTGTTATAAAAACAAATGGTTCGTCCTGCAAATCTTCAATATGAATCTCTTGTTTTTCCGCAAGCGGATGCGCTTTAGGCAAACATAATGTGCATGAAAGTTTTTGAATTGGCTCTAATTCTATTAATTGGCTCATGATCGGCGGACGCAAAAATCCAACATCAATACGGTTGTCATGCAGTGCATCGACTTGTTCTGGTGTCGATAATTCATGCAATACAACAGATACCCTCGGAAATTTTTTTCGATATTCTCGAACAATAGATGGCAAAATATCATATATTGCCGCTCCTACAAATCCAATCGAAAGTGACCCAACTTCTCCCCTTTGTGCGCTCTGCGCAACTTCAACAGCTTTCTCAATTTGCTCAAATGCTATTTTCACTTCTTTTAAAAACATTCTCCCTGCTTCTGTCAGCTCAACTCTTCGCTTCGTTCTTGAAAATAACGTAACGCCCATCTCTTTCTCTAACTGCTGAATTTGTTGACTAAGCGGCGGCTGTGTCATTTGCAGGCGAGCAGCTGCTCGCCCAAAATGTAACTCCTCTGCCACAACAACAAAATATTGCAAATGCCGTAACTCCATTTCGGACACCCTTTTCCATTAATATGTATAATAAATTAATAACATACAATTTATATATTAGACAAATGTTTTTAAAAAACGTATAGTAGAAACTGTTAATTCTTTTTACATTTTTTATGTAAAAAACGAAAGAGGTGTTACTGTATGAAGTTTTTTAAATTAAGCGGACAAATTTTACTATTGTTTTGTTTCGCATGGACAGGTGAATGGATTGCAAAACAGGCACACTTCTCAATTCCAGGAAGTATTATCGGTATTTTTCTATTATTAATTTCATTAAAATTTAACCTGGTGAAAAAAGAATGGATTCAAGACGGAGCAGATTTTTTATTAAAAGAACTTATTTTATTTTTTATTCCTTCTGCCGTCGCTGTAATCCGTTACAAAGATACATTAATACAATATGGTATCGATCTCATAATGATTATCATGATTAGTACACTTTGTGTAACACTTGTAACTGGACTCTTAACTGAACTGCTTGTAAAGCGGAAAGGATCAACACAATGATCGGGCTTTTATGTTTACTATTAACACTATTCACATACTGGATTTCAAAAAAACTATATCAAAGTTGGAATTGGAGTATTCTTTCACCTCTTCTCGTCTGCCCAATTATTTTAATCGCACTTTTACTTGGATTAGATACATCATATGAAACATATGAATCTGGTGGCCAATGGTTAACCGAACTGTTAAAACCAGCAACAGTGGCCTTTGCTTGGCCGATATATAAATATTTCAATCTATTAAAAAAACACGCAAGTGCCATTTTAATTAACGTCATTGTTGGTTCTTTTTTATCCGTTATCACTTCGGCTCTTCTAGCAGATGCCTTTCAAATTAATTCGTCACTAGAACATAGCCTAGCACCACATATCGTTACAACACCAATTGCAATGGCAATCTCAGAAATGATTGGTGGTATGTCTCAATTAACAGCTGTCTTTGTCGTATTAACCGCATTAACAGGCGCACTCCTAGGTCCTTCTCTTATTCGCCTATGCCGCATTAAAACATCCATTGCGAAAGGAATTATGCTCGGCACAAGTGCAAATGGTACCGGTACATCAAAAGCATTTGAAATCGGTCCAGTTGAAGGTACTATTGCAAGTTTATCTATGCTATTAACTGCCGGAGCAAGCTTAGTCATTGTACCACTTATTTTATCTTGGTTACATTAATAAAAAGCAAGTATTCTCTTCTTTTATTACAAAGGAGGATAAAGTAATTATATAAATACAAATTAAAAAACCGACATAAACCCTTCTTTTTAAGTGGGAGAGAACATCCGGCCATGCATAGAAGCGGTCAGATCCTTTTCCTGCCCAGACATAGTGAAAACAAAGAGAGAAAACGAGTGCAGGCCACCTTTTGTTATCCATAGCCGCAGCTATATGTCGAAAAATCAAAATGGATTTATATACAATCTTATGAGAGCAAAAGAGCAGGATAGATTTAAGCAGAAAAAGACGCATCCTTTATGCCACAAGGAATGCGTTTTTTTGTTTGCTACTGCTAATGACATGTTATGTAAACCTCACATGTATATGATATACAAAGGTTTTTCGTGATTTAATATTTTAATTTGATGACCGTAGATATTAATTAGGTTCGGTTATGGTGAAGAGGTTGTTCCCCATACTAAGAAGATATGACTTTATTAGGAATATCAGTATGAACAACCAGCAGAATTCAAGTAAAAGCATTATGAACCAGAAATAATGAACGTTGCTGTACGAAAAGATTTCATTCTTTTCATTTGTACATATCTTAGCGGTACCAATCCATTCTTTCATCTTTTTCTCCTCATCCATACATAGCATTCTCTTTTTTCTTATTCTTCTCCTCGAAAAAAGAGGTGAAAACTTGAAATATATCGAATCATTATATCAACTTCAAAGACGGCTTATTCATGGAAACTCGGACGGAAGGATGAGAGGATGATTTCTAAATATGTCGTGGAGTGTGTCTTTTGTGAGGAGAATCGAAAATCCCGACAAGCAACTGTTACCGTTTCTGCTAGCTCCCATGCATTCGCAATTCAAAAAGTAACAGAAGAGTGTCAGCGTCGCTTTGGGAAATCTTTACTATTACAAACAGAAATTACCAAGGAACTACTTTTACACCAAAAAGAAAGCTGACCAATGATTGGTCAGCTTTCTTTATCCGATCATATTTTCACATGAAGATTAGGGGCATCCTCTTAGAAATCGGGATTTTCCCATTATGTACGTACCATAATGGGTATCGAACAATATTTCTATACAATTATACATTGAATAGAATAGGGCAAAACTTGTTCGCATTTTTAGAAAAGGGATAGGGATATATTACTAGTAGTACGTCGAACATTCGAACGTTACATTCATTATATTATAGTAAATCCTTTTATATGGGAAATATGAATTACTTACATAATCCATACGCAAAATATATTACTCTATTAATAGCATACATCCTGCTAAAAGCGGGGTCATGATCATCGCAAATTTCAAAATGATTTGCGGTGCAAAATTCGTAAACTTCGCTCCAACATATGCTCCAAACATCGTTCCAATTAAGACTTGTCCTAATAACATATAATCTAAATACCCTTCTGAGCTATATCCAGCTCCTCCGCCAATTGCAATCGGAAGAATAACGAGCATTGTTGTCCCTACTGACTGACGAATCGATAATCCTAGCAACACCATCAACCCAAGTTGAATGAACGGAGCAGATCCAATTCCAAATGCCCCTGCTAATAAACCCGTTACAATCCCTAATACAACTCCTTTTCCTAATACATACGGGGATAACCGATCTGATAAACTTGCAGACAATTTATTTTGATTTTGAAAGAAAAACAATCGGATCAACATGAATATTGCTGATAAAAATAACATTCCCGCTGTAAACCAATGTAGAAGATGCGCAGGAATGATTGCCCCAATTTGAGATCCAGCATACGAGCCAATCGCTCCAAACCCGCCTACAACACACCCAATCTTCACCGCAACATTTCCTTCTCGGTAATGGCTAATCATCCCTGATAGCGTCGTAAATGCCATTGCCGTCAATGATGTTGCGAGTGCAGCATGAATGGGCACATGAAAGACTAAAGTAAGCACAGCAATAATAAACCCAGCTCCCCCAGCTCCAACAAGCCCTAATAAAACTCCCATCATAAACATTGTTACAATAATTGCCACTATACTTCCCTCCATTAAGTCTATTATCTAATACCTATCAGCTGGTAAGCAAATAAAAAAGCACCCTGTGTGGATGCTTTCTCACTTAATTTCTTTACATCTATAAAAAGCGAAAGTATTTTTCAACAAAATTTATCTATTCATTTAATCTTGATTAATTAAGATAATCGCCGGACCAGACACAACCACTCCGGCAACTTCAATTTTTTCGAATTCTTTCACCGTAATCGATATAACACCTTCTCGTTCCATTAACTCCTTACTCAGGGTTTCAGTCGGTATTTGTTTCACCGTCTTACCTCCTTTTCATTCTTGTTTCCTAACACCTTTACACGCTCGCTGTAAAGGAAAATAATCCCAAAATAAGATAAAGTGAAACTTTAATCAGTGGGGTTTTCTTCATCCCCACTAATCATTAACCTTCACCAATCGGGTGTTTACGGGCAATTTATCCCCCACCTAACTTCTTTGCTTTTTGCTAAACTTTGAGGTAGGGGTATTACTGCCCGCGAATAGCGGGATAAAACCAATTAGGTTGAAGTATGTATCACACAATATTTTTTCCAACTAGAACACCTCCATTTATATTCCCACACCACACTCCTTATTCCATACAGAATATGCGATTCCTTTCTATAATATATTGAAAAATAAAAAAAAGCATCCTCTCCGGATGCTTTAATCATTTCGATTCACGTGAAAATTTCGTATACACGCCAATTCCCGCAAGCAGAACACCAAATCCTGCAAATACGGTACCTAATCCTAAAAAGAACGAACCTAATGTTTGTAAATCTCCCATATGTATATTCTCCCTTTTGTCGCATTATATATTTCATCTATATATTCGACTAAACGATTATATACTCCTTCTCATTTTTTATTTTCTATTGTTGAATTTTGGTCTTCGTCTCATCTCTTTTAAGCATTCACATAATTCATCCGTTCAATGACTTCTTTTATCTCTTGCAATTCTGCAACTGTGTATAACGCCTTCCCCTTCAAACGTTCATTTCTAAAATATGAAACAAGTTGTTCTCTCTTACTAAACCTAGGTAACGATTCATTTGAAAGGTCGATTACTTCATTCGTATTTCCCTCAGCCTCATTTGCAAAATATACAATTGGCTTAACTACATCCTTTAACTCTTTTTTTGAACCCTCTTCGAAATAATTATATAAAGCAGTTGCTAGATTTTTCACTTTATATGCAGGATTCCCTTTGTTTTCTACTCTCATAATTGTTGCCCCATCATTTGAAGACGATTCTTTTACAAAAACAAATGTTTCTTCTTTTAGCTGCTCTTGTTGGTACTTACCAATTTCATCAATCATAAATGTATACAGCCCTGCGTTTTCTTTCGTCACCCCGTGAATCATTCGTCCATTCCAATCCTTCGTCTCAATCACGTAGATTCCTGTAGTAAATAGTACCACATGGTCAATTTGACTATTTCCGCTCTGAACACCATTTCGATTATCTGCATTTGGCACAAAGACGTTTGGTAAAATATGAAATTCATTTTCAGATATGATGCCTTGCTGAACAAACCCTCTTTTCATATAATGCAACATTTCATGCGTGTTCAATTCTTCACTATTTATAGAGTATGTTCTTAGCTCCGTAATCAAATTTTGTAACATATGTATATCGTTGTTATGTTTCTTTTGAATTTCATTTCTTTCTTTATTGTGCTTCACTACGAGCTGATTCTTCAGTTCCTTTATCTGTTCAACCTCTCGATTCGTACTGATCTTAAGTTCGTGATATTTTTTTCTCTCTATACTTTTTAAGGTTTCTTGTTGCTGCTCATAATTCGCTACAGTTGCGGCAATTTCACCTTGATAACTTTCTATCGATTGCTTCTTTTCAAACTCTACTTGTTGATTATCTGACTCTAACTGCTTATTTCTGTAAAATAGCACAAAAACTGCCGCTAATAAAACTAGACTCACACATATTAGTACATATTCCATCTTCTCTTCTCCTTTATTACACCGTAAGTTCTTTCCGTACCTTAAGGTTCTTCAAAGCCCAAATGACTTTCTCTCTAAATAGCAGAATTCATTTAAAAATCCTATTTTTATATTTTATAAAACTACACTTATTCTATTATACTATGCAACAAGAAAACTCTCTTCAAAATTTATACATATTTTCATTTCGTATGATATTGAAACCTTTCTTCACAAAAAAGACTTCAAAGACCTTGTTTTCGCAAGGCCTTTTTAAGATTTTTTTGTGAAGCAATTATATATTTTAATATGGTATATTTTTCACAAACCTTTATCCCGCATTAACAGCAGTAAGACCCCCACTGATCAAAGTTTCACTGCATTTGTAACTGTTTGTTAAGCATCTTTTAATCGTTATTTTTACGTATCTCCAGATCTTTTGAAAAGAATACGTTCAAAAATATGATCAACAATCCAATTATGGAATAAGCTCTACATCAACATACTCATGTAGATACTTTTTATTTTTCAATATAGACAGAACGTACAATTGTACGAGTATAGGCTTTACCTTCTGTATTAGGCCCTTTCATATCAATAGTCACATTATACACACCTGATTGTGTGATGTTATTCAAAAAGCCCGTGAATGTAATTGCATCTAACTTTCGTAATTGACTCGATTGTGATACTAATTTCCCTTCCCGATCAACAACTCGTACAGTGACAGACAGGTTATCTTGATTTATTGACGATTTAGTAGATTGTTTCAATTGAAACTCTGCCTTTTCCGCCTTGATTTTCCCTGGCATTTTCAAAGTAAAAGGAGCATCTTGTTTATAATCGGTAATAATCATATACGCATCTTTTTGACCAGTCGTCAGTATTTTAACATGCCATTGTCCTATTTCCATTTGATCTATTTTGAATATCCGAATCGAAGCTCCCTTAAAATAAGAATCCTCGTTTCCTACAGTTTCTTTACTATCTTTATTCGTATATACTTTTCCAGATGGGGATATAAGTTGTATTTGTACTTCTGAAGATGCGGTTAAGACTGATACAACTCCTTCTGTTTTTGTATCTACCGCAAAAGTTTGATCAACCCAGTTATTTTGTATTAGTTCTCCACCCAACACGTTTTGATTAGAAGTTATATTTTTACCATCAGTTGTTTCTTGAGAACTATTGTTTGAAGTAAATGGAACTGATGTAACAACAGAAGTACGCAAATAAGGTTCAATTCGAGAAAACACGGCTGATCCTTTCCGGATATTATCATGATCAAACCTAGAATCAGTAAATAAATGTGTTCCATATGGTAATTTTGCACTCCACTCATTAACCAATCCATCATTGGAACCATATGCAGAAAGATATAACCCTCCCAACGATAAGGCAGAGAAAGCTGGTCCCCAACTTGTACCTGCTACCGTATAATAGCGATTCAATTTAGCATTCGGGTTGTTATCTATTATGGAACGAAATTGTGCCATTTCTCCTGTTTGTAGAGAGTATGTTCCATTATCCCTTTGTCCTAACAATGAAGCGAGCCATCCAGCCCACCAGCTGTATGATAAATCTGCCAGATTTGATCCATAATGCGGGGAAGCAAGTGTAATGGCTTTTCCTACAAAACGATTCGCACCATATTGAATAAGTGCCGCTTGAGTGTCAATCCCCCCTTTACTGTGTGCCACAATATTAACTTTCTTGCCAAAGTGGTTATAAATTTCCTCTAGCTTAGCAGCCAATAATTTACCGTTATCCCACTGACTAGCAGATCCCTTCCCTGCTGCATCGTATAGTTGAACAAAAACAGCTTGATATCCCGCACGATAAGCATAATCATACATATCATTCATACTGTGATAGACTGTTTCTCCATACCAACTATCCGCACTTCCATTTCTCCCTTGAACAAAAACAATAGGAGGCCTATTTTCATCATAATTTAAAGGTGTTTCTCCTAAAAACCAATCTCCTGGAGTGAAAGTTTCTGCTGGTGGAAACATTTTCCCATACGCAGGTGCAGTATTCGCCTCAACGTTTGAAATACCAAAAGTAGTAAAAAGTAAAATGGATGCAGCAATCAACATCACACATCTTTTAAACGTATACACAATAAACCCTCCCTTTCCTGAAAGGTGATGCAGAGTTTACACGTATCTCGTTATTTCATCTGAATATAATAGCAATTATCCTCTTAAAATTGCTAAATTAGATATTCAGCTGCATTATGAATAGTAGATTTTTGCAGCACCTTTTTATTCTTAATAGACGATATTCTCCCTATAGATCTCAATTCCTTTCATCAATAAAAATTAAGGATGTTTCTCAATACACCTTAGTTTTCCTAGATTTCTCACAAGATCATTTCATCATAATATTAAATTTCATTTTACAAGGAAATGTACTTACTATGAAAAATATTTAGCCATCCGAAGTACTAGGACACCATGCATAGAAACATGGTAAAACTTTTTCTATAAGACATAAAATATTACAAATTAGATGGATTAAACCTAATTGAAAAAGAGTTAAACCTTTATAATAAATTCGAAAACAAAGAGTTTGTACACTGTTGCATAATCTGAAAAAAGACCTTCAAATGAATGTGATCATTTTCAAAAGAATAAAAAAAAGGCCTTCAAAACCTTAATATTACAAGGCTTTTTGAAGGCTTCCTTTATTTTGTAGTAAATACATATTGTAATACAATCCTTGCTGTCCCAACAATTCTTGATGCGTACCTCTCTCCACAATTTCCCCATCATGCATGACAAAGATTTGATCAGAATCTTGAATCGTAGATAAACGGTGTGCGATAGCAATTGTTGTTCTTCCTTTTCGCATACGCTGCAACGCTGTTTGAATTGCTTCTTCCGTTTCTGTGTCAATATTTGCTGTTGCTTCGTCTAATACGAGTACTTTCGGATTTGTTGCAATCGTTCTAGCAAAAGCGATCAGCTGACGTTGTCCACTTGAGAACGCTGCTCCTCTTTCTACCACTTCTGTATCATACTGCTCTGGTAACCTTTCAATAAACGCATTTGCTTGCACAAATTTTGCAGCTTCTTTTATTTCTTCATTTGTAATACTTTCATCATACATACGAATGTTTTGATTGACATTCCCTGCAAATAAGAAAGCATCTTGCAAAACGAGTCCAATTCGCTTTCGAATTTCCTTCTCTTCGAATTTTTCTAAGTTTACACCGTCTATGAGAATACTTCCTGATTTAATATCATAAAAACGCATCAGTAAGTTCATAATGGTACTTTTTCCACTTCCAGTATGACCAACAAAAGCAACCGTTTGCCCTTGTTTTACATGGAAAGATACATTTTTCAAAACATCACGTTTTCCATCGTATGAAAATGTAACATCTTTAAATTGAATTTCTCCGTCAAGTACTTCCGGTTTTGCATTTCCTTTTTGAACAGGTGCTAAATCTTTTTCATCCATTAAATGAAAGACACGTGATGAAGAAACAAGTGCTTGTTGGAAGAAAGATAGTTTCATCATCATCTCATTGACAGGTTGAAAAAAACGGTGGATATAGTTAACAAAGGCATATAATACCCCAACTTCAACTGGGCTATTTAATGCATCAACTCCAAATAATGTGAGCACTAATACGATAGCCATAATATGAACAAGATCTGTTGCTGGGCGTAAAAATAATGCATCTAGTTTTAATGTACGTCGCCCCGCACCGTAATGTTTATTATTCACTTCTTCAAATTCTTTCCGCATCCGTTTTTCTTGGCGGAACACTTGCACAATGTTCATTCCTTGAATGGATTCATTAAGCTTTGCATTTAAAAAACTTAATTGATTACGGAGTTCTAAATAAAAAACCGAACTTTTCCGGCGATACACTGTCATAATTGTAAGCATAATTGGAATTAATACGAGAGAATATAATGCAAGTTTGACATCGAGTAAGAACATTGCCACTAAAATCCCGATTAAAAAGAAGACATTTTTAACAAATGTTGATAAAACACCGACATAGAAATCTTTAATTGCTTCTGTATCGTTTGTCACACGAGATACAAGGGTACCAATTGGCGTACGATCAAAGAAGCTGAGCGATAATCGTTGTACATGCTCATACACTTCGACCCGCATATCTTGTACAATTTTAAATGCAATGTTTTGGAAATATAATAAATTCAAATACGTAAACAATACTTTTAACAAATGAGCAACCATATATACCACAAAGAGCGTTATGAGTGCAGATTGCTCAAAGCTGCGTGGCACTAAATGTTCGTCAAGAAACTGCTTAATTAAAAACGGTCCCATCATTTCCGTAACAGTTGCACCAACTAGGAATAAAAACGCCAGTGACAACAACCCTTTATATGGTTTCATATAAGAGAGCAATCGCCATAAGTCGCTTCGTTTTTTCTCAGCCATTATATGCCTCCTTGCTCAACTAACGCTTCTAACTGTTGGCTTTCATACATGTCTTTATACCAACCTTCTTGCTCCATTAGTTGTTCATGTGTACCACGCTGCACGATTTTCCCTTCATCAATAACAAGGATGAGGTTTGCATGTTGAATTGCACTTAATCGATGTGCTGTAATAATCGTCGTTTTCTGTTCACGTTCACGTTTGAGCGCTGTTAAAATTGTTTCTTCCGTCTTTGCATCAACTGCGGATAAGCAATCATCTAATACTAAAATTTCGGCATTCGTTAATAAAGCACGAGCAATTGAAATACGTTGCTTTTGTCCGCCTGATAAAGAAACGCCTCGCTCCCCTACTACCGTATCATATCCTTCTGGGAACTGAACGATATCGTCGTGAATACAAGCAATATCAGCCGCATGTGCAATTTCTTTATATACGGCATCCGCTTTTCCAAATGCAATATTTTCACCAATACTTGCGGAAAATAAAAAATGATCTTGCGGAACGTATGAAATAGCAGATCGAACGCCGTGAAGCGTCATATCACGAATATCCTTATCTCCAATTTGCAGAGTTCCATTGAAATGATCATATTCCCGAATTAAACATTTCAATAACGTTGTCTTTCCTGCACCAGTACGCCCAACAACGCCTAACGTCTCACCTTTTTTCAAAGAAAAATGAATATCTTCTAAATTCAAGACATCATTTTTCTTATAAGAAAACGAATGAATCGCAAACGTAATATTACCGCTTGCCGTCGTTTGTACCGCTTCCTCTTTATTCTGGACATCTGAAGTTTGTGATAGTATCTTCTGAACGCGATCATAAGAGGCACGCCCACGCTCCATAATATTAAAGAGCCAACCGAATGCAAGCATCGGCCAAACAAGTGTCCCTAAATAGGTTGTAAATGTAATAAGTTCACCGATTGTCAGTTCACCACGAACAACTAATAATGAGCCATAACAAACAGCTATTAAAAATGAAAAACCTACAATAAGAGCAATTGTTGGATCAAATAATGAATCAATGCGAGCCACTAGCATATTTTTATGTACAACATCTTCTGACTTCTTACGAAACGCCTGTAAATCTTCTTTTTCTTGACCAAGTGAACGAATGACTTTCATTCCACTCATACTTTCTTGCACTTTATCATTAATTTCGGAAAACGCTTGCTGTGCTTTATGAAAACGTCTGTGTAATAAAGTACCATAATAGTTCGTTGAAATGGCTACAATCGGCATTGGGATTAAACTTAGTAATGTTAACTTCCAACTAATTGTAAAGCCCATCGCAACTAGCACACATCCACCTACTGCTAATGAATCGACAAGCGTCAATACACCCGCACCGGCTGTTTGTTGAATCGCCTGAATATCATTCGTTGCATGTGCCATTAAATCTCCTGTACGATGTGATTGATAAAAAGACGGGCTCATGTTTGTAAAATGTTCATATAGCTTTTTTCGTAATTGTCTTGCTAACTTTAAGGAAGATCCAAAAATCATAATGCGCCATATGTAGCGTAATATATACATCGTAACCCCGGCAACAACTAAAATAACAACCCACTGTAACAGCTTTTCAGATGTTAACGTTTGATTGCTAATTTCATCTACGACAATCCCAATTACTTTTGGTGCAACAAGCTCAAGCAACGCCACGCCAAACAACAAAATAATCCCCATTATGTACGCTCGTTTTTCTTGTTTAAAAAACCACGCTAGGTCTAAAAAGACTTTCATGATATCCCCCCTATCTCAAAATGAGCGATGTTTTCAGTTTACCAAAAATACAGAATTTTTAAAAGTTTTAAACACTTATTTTTAACAAAACGAAAGGGCACTCGGTGAGAGTGCCCTACAGCGCTTATTTTGTTTGTTGTTTGTTCATTGCGCTCATCATTTGATTGATTTTCTTTTGGGATGGTTTTTGTCCCATCTGCATCATCATCATTTTTAACATTTGTTCATTAATAGGTGGATTTTTTTGTAAATAATTCATCATATATTTACGGGCGATGAAAAATCCTAACGCCACGCCTGCTACTAGTGCTAATACGCCCACTAGCACAACTACCCAAATCGACATATATTTTCCTCCTTCATGTTGTCTACCTTACAGTGTACTAAAACCTTTTAAATAAGACAAGATTGTATTCGACATTTTTTACACATATGTTCGTGCTTGTTTCAGAGGATTTAACCAACCATACTGTTTACTATCATAATCCATTGCTAAAAATGTCAATTCGCATTTCCTTAACACCTCAAAGAAAGTCGTTTCCATTGCTACATTTCCTGACGTATTCATACGAATATATTGTGATTTTACCGTTACTTCTCCATATTCATCGCCTTTATGAAACATGTGCGTATGATGTGTTCTTTCATATTTCCCACAACCATGCAAAGTTTGTTCTAATTTATGATGAATTTTCATCACCTGCAGTGGTATGGTAATATACTTCATCTGCTTGTATAATACTTTCTTTTCCGAAAGGGATCGAGATGCCGAAAAGCGAGCAAACAGATCAAACAATAAAAATTCACGACCAAAATACTTCTTCGCAATATCTTCCTGAATTAAATACAGTTCATACGTTTTCATTCTTTCCCTCCCGATCTGGACAACCTTTTTCTCTTCATTATATAGAAGGAATTATGCAATGATTGTCTGACTGTGGAGAGAGAAAAAACTTTTTCTGTCGAATAGACTTATTTACAGAGAAAAATCCCTCCATGCCGGAGAGATTTTTCAAAAATCATTAAAGCATTTCTTTTACTTTGCGAACAACGTTTTCTACAGTGAATCCGTATTCTTCAATAATCTTTTCACCAGGAGCAGAAGCACCGAATGTATCGATAGCTAATACGTCTCCATCTAAGCCAACATAACGATGCCAACCGAAAGAAGCTCCCATTTCAATCGCAAAACGTTTTGTTACTGTTTTTGGTAATACAGATTCTTTATACTCAGCAGATTGTGCTTCAAAGCGATCCATAGATGGCATGCTGACAACAGCTGCGTCAACGCCCTCTTGTGATAATGCTTTTTGTGCTTCAATTGCTAAGCTTACTTCAGAACCAGTTGCAAGTAAGATTGCATCAGCAGTTTCTTTCTTGCTTGCAGAAATTACATATGCACCTTTTGCTACTTTTTCGTACGTATCGTCTTTTGCACCTTCTAATGTTGGAAGATCTTGACGAGTTAAGATTAATGCAGTTGGTGTATTTGTAGATTCTAATGCTAACTTCCATGCTGCAACAGATTCGTTACCGTCAGCAGGACGAATAACAGATACGTTTGGCATTGCGCGAAGAGCTGCTAGTTGCTCAACCGGTTCATGCGTTGGTCCATCTTCTCCAACTGCAATACTGTCATGTGTGAACACATATGTTACTGGTAATTGCATTAACGCCGCAAGACGAATTGCTGGACGTAAGTAATCAGAGAATACGAAGAACGTACCACCATAAGTTTTTAAACCGCCATGAAGTGCGATACCGTTCATTGCTGCACCCATTGCGAACTCACGTACACCGTACCAAATGTTTTTACCGCTGTAGTCTGCTCGTGTGAAGTCTTTTTCGTTATTCATGTATGTTTTGTTAGAACCAGCAAGGTCTGCAGATCCACCAAAGAATGATGGTACAGCTTCTGCAATTGCATTGATTACAGCACCTGAAGAAGAACGAGTTGCTGTTTTTGATCCTAATTCATAAGTTGGTAAGTTTTGATCCCAACCTTCTGGAAGAAGACCTTTCATTGCTGTTTGCAGTTCGTTTGCTAATTCTGGATGTGCTTGTGCATATTCACCGAACATTGTGTTCCACTCAGCTTGTGCTGTTTCACCAGCATTTTGTACTGATTTGCGGAAATCCTCGTACACTTCTTCTGGTACATGGAAATCTTGTTCAAATGTCCAAGTATATGATTCTTTTGTTAATTTTGTTTCGTCTACACCAAGTGGAGAACCATGTGAAGCAGATTTTCCTGATTTGTTTGGAGAACCGAAACCAATTGTTGTTCTTACTTCAATTAGCGTTGGACGTGTTTCGTCAGCTTTTGCTTCTTCAATTGCTTTCGCAACTGCTTCTACATCATTTCCATCCTCAACACGGATTACTTGCCAGCCGTATGCTTTATAACGATCTTCTACACTTTCAGAGAATGAACGATTTAAATCGCCATCTAATGAAATGTCGTTAGAATCATATAACACAACAAGTCGGCCTAAACCTAAGTGTGCAGCTAATGAAGAAGCTTCAGAAGAAACACCTTCCATTAAGTCGCCATCACCGCAAATTGCGTATGTATAATGATCGACAACGTTGTATGCATCACGGTTGTATTTCGCTGCTAAATGTCTTTCAGCCATCGCCATACCAACAGCAGTTGAAATACCTTGTCCAAGTGGACCAGTTGTTGCGTCTACGCCTGCAGTATGACCATACTCAGGGTGACCTGGTGTTTTACTTCCCCATTGGCGGAAACTCTTTAAATCATCCATTGTTACGTCGTAACCAGACAGATGAAGAAGGCTGTATAATAACATTGAACCATGACCTGCAGATAATACGAAACGATCACGGTTAAACCACGTTGGGTTATTTGGGTTATGTTTCATAAATTGCGTCCATAATGTATACGCCATTGGTGCTGCACCCATTGGCATTCCTGGGTGACCAGAGTTTGCTTTTTCAATCGCATCAATGGATAATGTGCGAATCGTGTTGATAGAAAGTTGTTCGATTGAATGTGACATGCTATTCTTCCCTTCACTTATATTAGTAAACGTTTTACACATCTATATGATATCTTTCCTTGCAAGATTATACAACATGTATCGACAAATATGTTGATGTTTTTTCGATTTTTTATAAAAAACTTAGTGAATTCCGTAATGTATGGGCATTCAATATGTTATACTTTTTCAATATCTATATTTTTCAAACAAAAGGAATTATCTGTTCATTTTGTTTTGATCATTAAACTCCGAAATGCAAAAGATATCCTTCCCCCTCTTTCACTTTATAGCATAGTTTAACTAAAGACTCTAATTCCGCACAAAGAATATCCCGATTTAAAAAAATCTTTTCATACTCTCCATCCGTATTACAATCACTCGTCCATTGAAATGATCCCGTGAGTTCTATTTTTTCAGGTGCTAACGAAAATATACTGATTAATGATTGATATAAATCAATCGCTTTTTCTGCTCCTTCTTTTTCAAATTTTGTAATACCATAATAATGAATTCCAAATCCCTTTTCTCTTTTTGCAGGAATGTATGTTGGAAGCCAATTTAAAAAATCTAACAAATATAGGACAATTTCATCACTTAATATGACACAGTCTTCAACTGCCGCATCTTTTTTATAACCAAAACTTTTTGCAATCCAATCAAAATCTTCAAAACTTAACTCTCTTTTTTCATGTGAAACAAACACAAATTCATGTTGTAAGGCCATAGTATCCCCTCCGCTTTTTCATCATCTCCCTTCATCATATAATAACCTGGAAGCATTTCCTTATTTTTCACCTAGAATCTGACCTTTTCACTAGTTACCGATAATCCCATATATAAATTGAGGGAACGTTTTTGTTAAGAGTGTCCTTCTCTTCATTTGAATTGCGAATGGACATTAATTGAATCATTACTTATTGATGTAGAACCAAGTGCTTGTACATGGATATGATCATGTAATATCCTCCCGCTCACATGCCACTTCAGAGACCATCCATCTGTTCCATCAGTATCATATCCGAGTAATTTCCTTTCTTTCCACGTAGCTGTACCTGTTGGAATAAGCCAGAACAACATAGTTTCTGTATGTTTTGCTTTCACATATATAATAATTTCTTTGGTGTCTTTTGGAACAGTAACCCAATTATCTATTTCAGGTATGTTTGTATATGTCTTTATAATCTCTGGAGCTTGTTCTTGTATCTGTGGTACATTCGCTAGATGCCAAGTGCTTATAGCGCCAAATAAGAATAAACTTTTACAAAAATGAAACATCCTATCACCTCATCGTCCATTAGCATTTCCTGAAACCTTCGTTATATAAATAACACTACAATTCCTTCTAATGGAACGAAAAAAGACGAACTTCTATATAGATAGAGAAGCTCGTCTTTTCAGTTATAAACAATCCTACTTTTTATTACGATCCGCATAAACCGCCATCGCATCACACATAAATTTTGCTAACCCTTCACCAAATCGATCGATATTTTTCGTAAAACGTTCATCATCGACATACATTTGACCTAATCCTTTGAATGCATCCAGTGAATACTCCCCAAAGTTTTGTAAATAGTCATACCATTCTTGAATTGCTTCTTGAGATTCTTCTGATTCAGGTGAACCATTGCGAAGAGTTGCAAGCTTCCTATAAATTGCATTAAATTCTTCTTGTGCCTCTTTCGGCATATTCGCTGCTTTTTTATTCGCCTTGTCGACTGCTTTATCCCCCCAACGCTCACGTGCTTCTTGTTCATATGGGTTATGGCTAAAGTCAAAGCCTTCAAATTTTTCTTTGTTCGTCATTTGAATTTCTCCTTTTGTATGTTGAATTGTCTTATCAATCGTCGCAATCACTTTATCCAGTCTAGAACGCTTCTCCACCAACATTTTACGGTGTAACATGAGCGCTTCCTCACGATTAAATGAAGGATTATTGATAATTTCTTTAATTTTCTTTAAAGGGAAACCAAGTTCTTTAAAAAACAAGATTTGTTGCAACATCTCCAGATCCTCATTGGAATAAAGGCGATAACCAGATTCGGTCGTTTCTCCCGGGGTTAACAACCCGATTTCATCATAATGATGTAGTGTGCGCACACTAATACCAACTAAATCCGCTACTTCTTTCACTCTCATTTTCATCGTTTTTGCCCTCCCTCAGTACATACAATAAAGTATAACGTAACGTTAGAGTCAATAAGAAAAGATAAAAATAATAAAGATTTATGAAAGAAAGACCTTCCTCCTTTTTAGGCAATGTATATACCTAAAATAGAGGAAGGTCTCTCACATGAATAAGGCGAACTATACAATCCGTTTTCGAATAGAACTAGAAATAAAGTCAATGATGATAACCATTATTATAATCCCAAGCAAAATAATCCCTACACGTGACCAGTTACGAGAACTTAAGGCAAAAATTAGCGGTGTTCCAATTCCACCCGCTCCGATTACACCTAAAATAGCCGCTGAACGAACGTTAATTTCAAAGCGATAGAGCGTGTAAGATAAGAAGTCCGGTAATACTTGCGGCAATACCGCATACCAAAGCACTTGAAAGCGATTTGCTCCAGTAGCAACTAGCGCCTCGGTAGGTCCCTTATCTATATTCTCAATCCCTTCAGAATATAATTTCCCAAGCATACCAATTGAGTGTAACCCTAAAGCTAAAACTCCGGCGAAAGAGCCAGGACCTACTGCTTTTATAAATAGAAGTGCCATGACTAATTCGGGGAACGTGCGGATAAAACTTAATACAAATTTCCCTGTGCCAGAAGTCATTTTTCCTGTACTCATATTTGTTGCAGCCCAAAACGCAAACGGCACACACAGAAAAGCAGATATAAATGTTCCTAAAACAGCAATCGCCAATGTATCAACAAGTCCGTGCAGTAAGTCCTCACCATCTGGTAAAGATACATAGCTCCAATCCGGATTAAATATTCCTGTCATAATGGCCTTTGTAATTTGACCAGCCGTTTCCTTAATACCATCAATTGGAACACCTGAAAACGCCCATATATATATTACCGCTAGTGCACCAATGATAATCCAGCGATATAAACTTGGTTTCTTTGGCTTTGGAATTGGTTTTGTCGTCCCATTCATAATAATTTCTCCCGTAGTATCGTACTCATATAGTCAATCATTAATACCACAATAAGTGTATAAATAATAATGGAAGCAGTTTGCTGATATTGTAAAAACCCAAGTGTTCGATCGTAATATAAACCAATTCCCCCAGCTCCGACTAAACCTAAAACAGCTGCGGCACGTACATTTACTTCAAATGTATACAATACGTAAGAAACAAAATGTGCTGTTACTTGCGGAATAACTGCATAAGCAATCCACTGCACTTTATTTGCCCCCACTGCTGTCATCGCTTCTAGCGGACCTTGATCGACAGCTTCAATCGATTCGTAAAGTAATTTTGCGACAATCCCAACTGAGAAAAAAGTAAGAGCTAAAATGCCAGGAAGCGGTCCAATCCCAAAGATTGCAACAAAAATTGCTGCCAATAATAAATCCGGTATCGTACGAATTAAATTTAATATAAATCGAGTTGGTCCATATAAAAAAGTAGAGGGGAACACGTTACTTGCTGATAGCAAGGCGAGCGGAATAGCGAGAATCGACCCTAAAGTCGTTCCGATAATCGCCATTCGAATAGTATCCAAAATTGCATTCGTAATTGCCCCAAAATAACTCCAGTCTGGTGGTACCATTTCTTTCAGCAAGTCCAGTATATTCGGAAGACCTGTTAACAACTTTGAAAAAGACGCATCTACTTGTACACTACTCCCCCAAAACAACAAAATCATAAGGATGATTGTTAACATATGTTTCAATTTCTTTGGAGGGGGTGGCATTGTTTTTCTGTTCAGGGTTACTTCGCTCATTTTGCTGCCCCTCCTAAAAACTCGTCTTTATGAACAGGGCGGTCATAAATTTCAGCGAACTTTTCATCTGTCGCTTCTTCTACTGGCCCATCGAAGACAATTTCTCCTGCATGTAGCCCAATGATACGGGTTGCATATTCTCTTGCTAAATCGATAGAATGTAAATTTACAATTGTTGTAATCCCGAATTCTTGATTGATTTGCTTTAAGTCATCCATAACCTGTTTCGTAGTGAGCGGGTCTAAAGAAGCAACTGGTTCGTCAGCTAAAATAATTTTTGCCTCTTGCGCTAGCGCTCTAGCAATGGAAACACGCTGCTGTTGTCCACCCGACAATTCATCAGCGCGTGAATATGCTTTTTCTAAAATGTTTACACGGTCTAATGCGCGAAATGCTAACTCCACATCTTCTTTTGGAAAGAGTCCAAGTGTTGTGCGCAATGTAGAATGGTATCCAACACGCCCGGCTAGCACATTTTTCAACACAGTAGAGCGCTTCACAAGATTAAAACTTTGAAAAATCATACCGATATCTCGGCGCATACGACGTAATTCTTTTCCTTTTGCCGCTGTAATGGATTGACTATCAATGATAATTTCCCCATCTGTAATTTCATGAAGACGATTAATAGACCGGAGTAACGTTGATTTCCCAGCTCCTGATAATCCTACTGTAACAACAAATTCCCCTTTATGTATCGTTACATTAATACCATTTAACCCTTTTGTACCATTGGAATATACTTTAGAAACATTACGAAACTCTATCACAAACCTTCCCTACTTTCCTAACGTTATATAAGCATAAAGTGAAAAAAAGGCTAACTAGCGGAAACCGAAAGTCGTTTCAGCTAGTTGGCCATCTTCAGTTATCATTTCAAAACATCATATATGTTACTGCGTTTTTACTTTCTTTCCGTAATCGCGAACAATATCAAATTTACTATCATCAGATTTGATATATCCTTCATGTGAATACACTTCTTTAATAATTTTATGCCCTTCTTCGTTCTTTCCAATTTCAATAAATGCATCTTGTAGTTTTTTCACCCAATCAGCATCCATGTCAGAACGTACAGTAATCGTATCGTTTGGAATTTCCTCTGTAAATTTCACAATTTTTGTTTGATCAAATACGTTTGGATAGTCTTTTTTTACAATGTTACGAGCATCCTGGAATACAACTGCCGCATCCACATCACCATTGAGAAGAGCAATAATAGATTGGTCATGCCCTTTTAATGTAACAGGTTTCACATCTTTTAATGGATCAATACCCTCTTTCATTAGAACAGCTGCAGGCCATACATATCCAGCAGAAGATGTCACATCTTGATAACCAATTTTTTTACCTTTTAAATCCTTAATACTATTAATGTTAGAATCTTTCTTTACGACGAACTCAGATTTATAAAAATCTACTAGATCTTTTGTCGGTTGTCCTGTTGCATCATCAACTCCAAAACGCTGTGCTTGAAGTATCACATTTGCTGCTTTTTTTTCATGTGCTAACACATATGCAGTTGGAGGTAAAAAGCCCACATCTACTTGCTTAGATGCCATTGCTTCTACAATTGTGTTGTAATTTGTTGAAATACTTACTTTGACAGGGATGTCAAGCTTATCGCTTAATAATTTTTCTAACGGTTTTGCTTTTGCTTCAAGCGTATCTGCATTTTGCGAAGGGACAAATTGAACATTTAATGTTTTGGGAACATACCCTTTTTTCGTATCTTTACTTCCACTTGTTTCCTTTGTTCCACACCCGCTTAATAGACCTACCGCTAATGCTACTGACGTACCCAATGCTAAAACTTTCTTAAACATGTCAAAGCCTCCAATTTTCGAATTATAAAATGACGAGCTGTAAACATGTAGAAATATAGCATATATTTTTCCAGTTCTTCTTTAATTTACAGAATCTTTACACTTTCTAAACATTCTATATATTACTCAATCATAATTATCTGTTATGCTTTATGAATAAGATAACAGTAAAAGAAGGTTGATAACATTGACTCCCGAAAACATTGTAAATATAGACATTTTGCTAACAAGTGATGTACATGGCACTATTTTTCCTATTCAATATCGGAATAACGAGAAAACAGAACGAGGAATCGCAAAAATTTCTACACGTATCGCACAAGAACGTGCTCAAAATGAACATGTACTCGTAATTGATAATGGTGATTTCATACAAGGAACTCCACTCACCTATTACTACGCCAAATATATGCAGGAAGAAAAAAATCCAATGTCCATCATAGCCAATCATATTGGTTATGATGCAGCGATTATTGGAAATCATGAATTTAACTATGGAATGGACATATTAAACAAAGCTGTTATGAACGCAAATATGCCTTACCTAGCCGCTAATATTTTAGATAAACAAACAATGAAGCCTTACTTTGGAAAGCCCTATCTCATCAAACACATACATCCTGATATAAAGGTTGCAATATTGGGCGTAACAACTCATTACATCCCAAACTGGGAACAGCCACATCATATTGAAAACTTAACATTTGAAGACGCTCTAGAATCAACAAAAAAATGGGCAGCTTACATTCGTGAAAAGGAACAGCCACACTTACTGATTGTGGCATACCATGGTGGATTTGAACGTGATTTACAAACAGGAGAGCCAACGGAAGTTTTAACTGGAGAAAATCAAGGATACGTAATGTGTCAAGAAGTAGAAGGAATCGATATATTGTTAACAGGACATCAACATCGTTATATTGCTCATACAAAAGTAAACGGTGTGGCAGTCTTACAGGCAGGCTGCAATGGGCAATTTTTAGGAAAAGTACATGTCTCCTTTACAAAACACAATAATAAGTGGATTGTTAAAGATTGTTATTCTGACTTGTTATCTGTAGAAGATGTTCCAGCAGATGAAACGGTACTTTCACTCACATCTACATATGAGAAAAAAACGCAAGAATGGTTAGATCAGCCAATTGGTACGATTGTTGGTGATATGCTGATCCACGATGTGATGCAAACGCGTTTACAAGATCATGCCTTTATTGAATTCATAAATAACGTGCAGATGCACGCGGCTGGTGGAAAGATTTCTTGTACGAGTCTGTTTCATAATGAAGCACCTGGCTTTCCAAATCGCATTACAATGAGAAATATTGTTTCGAATTATATTTATCCAAATACATTACAAGTGATTCGTGTTACAGGAAAAGATATAAAAGAGGCTCTTGAGCTATCTGCTACATATTTCACGCTAGATATGGACGGAAATATCATTGTAAATCCTTCTTTCATTGAACCAAAACCACAGCATTATAACTACGATATGTGGGAAGGAATTTCATATGTATTAAACATTTCAAAGCCAGTTGGACAAAGAGTCATTTCTTTACAACATGAAGGGTCTCCTATTCGATTTGATCAAGAGTATGATGTGGTCATGAACAATTATCGTGCAAGTGGTGGTGGAAATTATTCTATGTATCAAAATAAGCCCATTATAAAAGATATACCAATTGATATGTCTGAGCTTATTGCGAATTATATATTAGACCGAGGTACAATTGAAGCAACAACCAACCAAAATTGGCATGTTATCAAATAAGAAGTGATGAGTATATAAATACAAATTAAAAAACCGACATAAACCCCTTCTTTTTAGGTGGGAGAGAGCATCCGACCATGCATAGAAGCGGTCAGATCCTTTTCCTAAGTGAAAACAAAGAGAGAAAACGAGTGCAGGTCACCTCTTGTTATCCATAGCCGCGGCTATATGTCGAAAAATCAAAATGGATTTATATAGTACTAACATCCTTATCTATTTCTACTAAAATCAAAAAAAGATGGGCTATGCCCATCCTTTAATTTAGCTTTTCATTACCTTGCTTTTTTAACGCTTTTAATTTCGCCGGTGTAATGTCTTTACCTTCTTCGTTAACGACTTTGATCCCTTTTAATTCGTTTAACATATTTTGACGAAATCCTTTTAAATATTGTTCACGGAGCGATTGACGCTCACGTTGTTCTTCTTCAGTTAAACCTTCTGCTTTTGCCTTTTTCGCTAAGAAGTTAATGCGTTCAATGAGTTCGTGACTTAGCATCTCGAATCCCCTTTCTACTTAAAACTGTTTATTATCATACAATAGTTACTCTTGTTTATCAAGCATTTGCTTCGTATGCTCCACATAACGACGATGTACTGTCGCTTTTGATACATCATGCCCAAAACCACGGAGCGTTGCTGCAATTTCCTCAAATGTTAATTCATTACGGCGCAGACGAACAATCTCTTCAATTGGTACTTCTTTTTTTTCACGCCCTGTACTTAAATGACGGTTTTTTAAATTTTTCTCTGGACGAAATCCTTTTTCTACAGCTCGTTTCATCCCACGTTTTATCTTCAAATTATGAATTTTCCTCTGATATTCTTCTACTATACCAATAATATTTAGAACCATAGAATCAGAATCAGACAGCTGTAATTCACCATTATGTGTATGTGTATACACTTTTACCTCTTCTTTATGTAAACAGTGCATTAAAGCAATTTTTGCATTTCCTCTTCCGAGACGTGTTTCATCTTGAATCAAAAGCACATCGACCTGTTCATCACGAATCATATCCAGCACTTCTAATATCCCATCACGTTCAATGCTATAGCCACTCGCTTTTTCTTCTACAACTTTTATAACATTCATTTGATACAGCTTAGCTAAATGCAACAATTCATCTTTTTGGCGTGCTAATGATGTTTCCTGCGCTTCCTTCGTTGTGCTTACACGGGCATAAATGATTGCATTCATTTCGAAACCCTCTTCCTTATTTCGATTTTTCTATTAGTGTATCATGAATTGTCGTTTTGTTCGAACTTATGTTTGTAGAATGTTTTTTCGCATGTTATACTTATAAGTAAGAAAATTGAAAGAAAACGAGGTGTTGAAATCATGGAAAAGTTAACAAAACGACAGCAAGACATTCTCGACTTCATTAAGCTAAAAGTACAAGAAAAAGGCTATCCACCTTCCGTACGTGAAATCGGTCAAGCGGTTGGCCTTGCTTCTAGTTCTACTGTGCACGGACATTTATCTCGTCTAGAGGAAAAAGGTTATATTCGCCGCGACCCAACAAAGCCAAGAGCAATTGAAATTTTAGGATCCGACCGAATCGAAACGGATACGCAATCGGTCGTTCACGTACCGATTGTCGGAAAAGTTACAGCTGGTTCACCAATTACAGCAGTTGAAAGCGTAGAAGAACACTTCCCACTTCCTGCAAACCTCGTTTCTGGATCCGATAAAGTATTTATGTTACGTATTTCTGGAAATAGTATGATTGAAGCGGGTATTTTTGATGAAGACTTAGTTGTTGTTCGCCAACAGCAATCTGCTTACAACGGGGAAATCGTTGTTGCTTTAACAGAAGAAAATGAAGCAACTGTAAAGCGCTTTTATAAAGAAAAAGATCATTTCCGTCTGCAACCAGAAAACTCTTCTTTAGAACCTATCCTTTTGGATAAAGTGTCTATTATCGGAAAAGTAATTGGTGTATATCGTCATTTACACTAAAAAATAGACCAGTCGGACTGGTCTATTTTTTAGTTCGCTTCAATTGTTACATCCCCACCAGAAGTTTGTCCACTAATCTTTACTTTACCACTTCCAATTGTTACACTCTTCGTTTCTTCCTTAAAAATCTCCACTTCTCCAGCGAATGTTTTCCCACTTACTGTTGCATCTTTTGGTTTTTCTAGTAAACGAATATCGACATCTCCTGCTGTTGTGCTTGCTTTCACATCATATTTCGGATCATGATCGATAACATCCACATCTCCACCAGTTGTTTCTGCCACAACTTTACCACTTACTTTTTTCATATTCACTTCTCCAGCTTTTGAAGATCCTTCCACTTCACTTGCCGTTACTCGCTCTACTTCTACATCTCCACCAAGCGTTGACGCATTCACACGATCACTTTTCACATCAATTACTCTTATATCACCTGCTGACGAACTCGCTTTTATTTCCTGATATGAACGTTCCGGAACAATAACCGTTACTTTTGGTGTTTTAAATCCAAAAGATAAGAATGAAAAATCAAATGAAACTCCTTTTTTAATTTTCCCCTGAACTTTCAATGTATCTCCTTCTTCATCAATACTTACTTTTTGTTTCGCAACTCGCCCTGATTGCTTTACGTAAAAGGAAGAATTATTTCCTTTTTGAATCATAACATCTCCGGCATCTACATCAATTTCTAACTTTTTAATTGCTTTATTTTTAATAACTTTTTCTGTATCCCCTTTTTCCGCTTCTTCTACTGTTTTGGCATATGTTTGCGATATACCAATAACACCAACAATAATACAAGCAACAGCCCCTAACAATATCTTTTTCATCTCATCTACTCTCCTCTAATCATTTTGAGATTCCAATTGACATATTTCATACAAAAATTCCCAAACCATTTTGTACAGTAGTAAGCACCTATGCATAACAACAAACCAAGTCCGACAAACGTAATAGAAACAAATACCTCAAGCCATAAGAAAGTACCAGTTAATATTTTAATTACTACCAATAGTGGTGCCACAACGCTAACAACCCCACCAACCCAAAGTGCAAATATAAAACTTACTATTGCAATTAAAGGCCCTAATACAATAATAAAATTTAATAAACTAAGCCCGACCGCTGCCATCACAGCTCTTGTTATATTCGAAGCAGACGGATCTTTTTTCATCTCATCAAAACGATATAATGCCAACATTTCTTTCGCAATTGCTTTTGGTGAACCGAGCCCTTTAACAATTTCCCCTTCTGTCTTTCCTTCTTCTAGCCCAAACTGAAAATGTTCCTCATAATCGTATAAAATATCTTTTCTCTCTTCTTCCGGTAGCTTTCTAAGATGTCCCGATAATTCTCGAAGAAACTGTTCTTTATGCATTTCATCACACCTCTTCAATAATTTCTTGTACCCCTTTAGCAAAATCACGCCACTCCGTTACAAGTAAATGGAGTTGCTCTGCCCCTTGATTTGTTAATTGATAATATTTACGCGGTGGTCCTTCTGTCGATTCTTTTAAATACGTCTGAAAATATCCCTCTTTTGTTAATCGACGTAACAACGGATATACCGAACCTTCCGATATTAAAAATTTATTGGAAATTTGCTGAACGAGTTCATAACCGTAGCAATCTTTTCTTTTGACAAGTGCCAGTACACAAAGCTCTAACACACCTTTTTTAAACTGGACGTTCAAAGACAATCCTCCCTTCAATCAGTACTACTCAATACAAGGTACTTCCGTTACCAATAATATACCATTTACTATTATTCAATGCAAGGTACTAATGAATATTTAAAGGTGATTATTTCCAGTGATAGTCTTCATCTAGATTAACCTCATAAAGTGAAACTTTATGAGGTGGGGTTTTCTTCATCCTCCACACTAATTATTAGCCTTCACCAATCGGGCTTTAACGGGCAAACTAGCAACCTATCCACTAGTCAGCTCATTAACACTATCGTAATTTTTACTATATATAAATACAAATTAAAAAACCGACATAAAACCCTTCTTTTTAGGTGGGAGAGAGCATCCGGCCATGCATAGAAACGGTCAGATCCTTTCCCTGCCCCATGCCAAGTGAAAACAAAGAGAGAAAACGAGTGCAGGTCACCTTTTATTATCCATAGCTGCGGCTTATATGTCGAAAAATCAAAATGGATTTATATAGATACACCGAAAACTATCTTTTCTTCTACTATAATAAAGAACATTTTATAAAAAGGGACCATCCACTTTGTTTCGAGAGGTATAATGAAAAATTCCATATTTAACAATTTTTTAAAAAAGGAAAAGCTCACGGCATATTGAGACGTGAGCTTTTCCTTGAAGAATCATTTTCTTATTTATTACCTGGGGCGGGCTGATCTACTCCCTTAATACGATGCCTATGACCATTATCTTCGGTGGTATAAAAGTCGTAATAATGAACATGCATCCCATTTCCAACTGGAATGGCTGGTCCCGATTGTGCCTTATAATAATGGTTATGCCCATCTTCGAATACCACATATCCTTCTGTATAGTGTATATGTCCCCCCTCCTGTACTGGAATTGGTGGAGATGTTACATCTAAGCATTGATGCACATGACCTGCCTCAACAGATGTATAATCTACGGACCCATGATTATGATTCGGTACAAACCCAGAAACAAAATCACTTTTCCCTACCCTGTTCACACTAATCACTCCTTGTCCATAAATACAAACTCTATAAACTTATATGCTTAGGATAAGAAATGATTCCTAACACCAAGACCATATTAAGCTTTACTTTTCTAATTTATTTCATATCGCTTTAACATACCTCTTCCAAAACGTTTTCTTTCATAAAGTGAAACTTTGATCAGTAGGGGTTTTCTTCATCCCCCACCGATCATCACCCCTTACCAATTGGGCTTTTACAGGCAGTAATACGAGATAAAGTGAAACTTTAATCAGTGGGGGTTTTCTTCATCCCCCACTGATTATTAGTTGAACCAATCGGGCTTTTACGGGCAGTTTATCCCCCACCTAACTTCTTTGTTTTCTGCAGAAATTTGAGGTGGGGGTATTACTGCCCGTTAATGCGGGATAAATATATGCTTGTCTCATCCAAGCGTGCACGATGCTTCCACAATGGCATTTCTACTTATGTGCTCAATACTTACACACGTTTGTGAAAGGTTTACTCATGCAATAAAAAAAGCACCCATAGGATGCTTACACTGTTTCAACAATATAAACTAGTGATTTTTGTGAAGGAATTACGTATGAATTCCTTTCATGCCTATGAAGATAAGCACTGTACTTCTGAATGACTTTAAACTCTTTTAAACTTTTACTATTGAAGTGAGACACTCCATCACATAATACAAATATTCTGTCATTACCAAAATACAGTAAAGTAGAAATTTCTCTTTCGGTGTACGTGTCTCCTATTTCTAATTCTTTTTGGATCCTATCTTGATAAATTGACATTTGCTCACCTCCTTCTATCTTATAGATAAGATAAAGAGGATATGCCTACAATTAAAAAAAAGCGCCCGTAATGAATGCCCAGAGAAATTATTTTAATGTAGCGTAGATATCAAGTATTAGATTATAAAATTTGTGACTCCAATGTTCATTGGTATCTGCTCTAGTAGGAAAAGAAGTTCCTTTTCTTCGTAATCTGGATGCGGGGACTTCTTTTGTAGCTGAAAGTACTATCTTTAAAGAATTTAGATACCAAATAACGCTTTTATATAAATTAACTAACTACACCTTCCACAACTGTAGCTTTATTTTTTCGTTTCTATTCCGCACGAAATTTGTAACAATTCAGACACAATTATCATGTTTCTTTTCAGAAAATTCGTGTTAATATTTACTTGTTGAACCCGCCAATATTCGACAAAATACAACACGATTTCCAAACTCTTGAATCCCTGTCCTAACGGGGATTCCTCTCCTTATTTATGATTCATTTGTTGATTCCACTGAAGTTTCATTCTCTAGCTCCTTTTTGAACAAAATTCAAACTTGATTAGTATCCGTTATCTTGTCGTTTGTGGTTCTTTTCGTTTTTAGAAATATACGCTTGTATAACTTCTTTCCAATCAAATCCTAGAGATTCACCTTCCATTGATGAAGATGAATTACTTTCCCTTATTGAGCATTTAAATGGAAAAGTGGAAAGAGAATATATTGAAGAAAAAAGGCAGTATTTTAAAACATATTTTATTAATAATCTCACACAATCAAACAGACTCAATTACGATGACAAAAGTACAAGAAAGATTAGGTCATGACTCCATTCAAATCACATCAGATATTTATGCTCATATCTCAAAAAATATGGTCATGAAAAGTCTTAGTAAATATGAAGAGTTTGCAAAAGAAAATTTGCAATGAATATGGTCATTAAACGGTCGACAAAACATAGCCTGCTTTTGCGGGCTTTTCTTTATTCACAATTCTCCCTTAAAACATTTCCATTTATTTGCTATACTTGATAACGAACGATTATATTTCGCATAAGGATATATGCCGTTAAATAATTCCGACCGCTGATATAGCAATAAATATTGTTTTTTTATGTTTTGTTAATACAGATTAAAACTGATATAAAAAGAAATACATGTGGGCAAATTGTGGGGGAAACACTTAGATACTCTGTAATATTAAACTCTAAGTGTTTTTCTCTTTGTAACTTCTATTAGAAAATGTAAAAAAAGCGATCCCATAAGAAGTCACTTTTTATTTTACTTCCACATATGCGCCGTATAGAGTATATCATAGCGTTTAGATACATCTTTGTTACTCCTTTGCATTCTATCGCAAACTAAATTTGTGTTATTGTTATGTATTGTTATCAAATGTATTTATTTTGTGTTCAGTGTGTGGTCTTTTTTGTGGTCGGTGGTCTTTTTAAAATAGAGGGTCTGCTCATAGTTCAGTAGACCCTCTATTTTACTTACTTCACATATACATAGGCTTCATTAGCTGTTACATAGTATGTTGTTCCTTTGCTGTTGTGTACTTTGTATTGTGATGATCCGTTGACAGTTACTTTCGCATCAATTGTAAACCCTAATCCTGCATCTACAGAGCCAGCAACATCTTTATCCTGCCAAGATGGGGACTCATAGAAACGTAGGTTGTCCACTTTTGATACAACACGTTTACCTACAATAGATGAATCTACTGTGCTTTTCTTATTGAACTTTACATAAGAAGGATCATACTTAATCCATTGCTCCCCACCTAAATTAAGCCATCCATTTTTTTCAGCCCACACGATGTAGCTTTCTGGTTTGTTTAATTGACGAATTTTTGAATAGCTTGCATCTGGTCCTTTGCGTAAGTTGACGTTGTACCCTTCGATGTACGCAACTCCATCAGTAATAGCCGTTGGTATTTCTGCTGGTTTAGAAGGTTGTTCCGGAACAGATACATCTACACTAGAATTATTGTATGCACGTTGTACATCAGCACGGAATTGTGTTTCTGATACACCATGGCTACGTAAATAATCTAATGGATCCTCATGATCTGTACCACCTAACTTGTAAGTGATATCTTTATGTGTCCATAATCCTGTTACTGGGCTGATGCCTCTATCACGTAAAATCTTAGCCAATAAGTGCTGTTACAATTGCTCCAATAATAATTCGAAGAATCCATGTAGTGTTGGCACTGATTTTTTCAATACTTTCTTCAATTTTTATTACTTTACTTTCCACAACCGCAAGACGTATTTCCATGTTTTGAATCTTTGTTTTGTTTGTCTCACAATCTTTACATTTATCCAACGTTCTCATCTCCTTTGCAAAATAAAAAAGACCAGCTTATTGCTGCTCTTTTTTCTAAAAACCTTATTTTATTTAACAATCACTTATCGATAAACATATTTCTTTATTTCATTTTCCCATGCTTTATAGCCTTCGCCAGTTATATGAACGCCATCAACTGTCCATTCTCCCTTTAACTGACCGTCTTTATCTGTAAATAAAGAATGTAAGTTAATAAAAGTATGCCCATTTTCTTTAGCTACTCTTTCAAGTTCTTTATTCAGCCAATTGATGTCTTCATTGCTTAAATTTTTGGATTTAGCTAAAGGTTTAGTTGGAAGTATACTTTCAATGAATATCTTTGTATCTGGTAACTCTGATTTCATTTTTTCAAGAATAGCACTATAGTTTGTTACTATTTCCTCTTTTGGTGTTTTGGCTCCTAAGTCATTAATCCCAATCATAATAAATACTTTAGATGGTTTTAAAGCAACAATTTGATTTAAACGCTTCATCACACCAACAGTTGTATCCCCGCTAATTCCACGGTTATATGTCTTAACATATGGAAAGGCTTCTCCCCATTCATTAAAATTCGTTAAACTATCACCTAAAAACACCACTCCAGTGTCTACAGATGTAGCATTATTGAATAAAGATGTTCGCACTTTATACGATGGAGAACGTTCTCGTTTGTTGTCATTACTATCACTTGTAGTTGACGAAACTTCAGATGATTCTATTTTGTATTCTGGAGATGCTACTACTTTTCTATCATCACTTATATTTGAATAAACAAAATAACCACCTACTAGCAACAATGCTGTGTTTAATGCTATAGATATAGTTGCTATCTTCTTAAAATTCATGTTAGTAAATCCTCCTAGGTAAACTTCATTAAGTTAAATTTAACATACTAAACAATGAAATTATATATCGTTTCACAACAGCAATTTTAAAAAGGATCTCTATATCTACTGTTTGCGCCCCTTTCTGAAATAAAAAAGAGAGACAGTTGTCCCTCTTCGTTTTAAAAGCATTTTGTTAAAGATACTTAATGTACAATTCCATCTAAAAATGTGACTAAGCATTCATCAAAACATAAAGGTCTGATGCTAGACTAAAAAGTAGACACGGATTGTTATAATAAAAGAAATAACAATTAAGAGGTGTGTCTAATGACTAGAGGAAAAGGAAAACGTTATGATGAAACATTTAAACAAGAAACAGTAAAGTACATCTTAGAAAACAATAAACCAGTAGCTCAAGTAGCTAGGGAAACTGGGATAAATGAGAATACTCTACATGGTTGGGTAAAGAAATATAGTCAACAACCTGAAATCAAAGCTGTACAAACATTTTCTACACCTGATGCTGAATTGAGAGCTATGCAAAAACAGCTACGCGATCTACAGGAGGAAAATGGAATCTTAAAAAAGGCGATGCACTACTTCGCGAAAAGCCCTCGGTAAAATATGAATTTATTCAAAAGAATTGCTCCCATTACCGAGTGGAGAAGATGTGCTTAATTTTGGAAGTCTCAAAAAGTGGTTACTTTAAATGGTTAAAGCGTCCAAAAAGCAATCGCAAAAAAAAGCATGAAAAGCTAACTCAAAAAGTTTTACAAACTCACCTAGAACATAACCAGCGATATGGCAGCGTAAAAATTGCCAAAACATTAAACAAATGTGGTGTAAAAGTAAGTGAGCGAACTGTTTCTCGTATCATGACAAACAACCAATGGAAGTCTTGTACGGTTAAAAGATATAAAGCGACAACAAATTCAAAGCATTAACATCCCGTAAGTGAAAATACTTTGAATCGCCAATTTAATCCTGACAAACCAAATCAATCTTGGGTAACGGACATTACTTATATTCCAACCAACGAGGGCTGGTTGTATTTGGCAAGCGTAATGGATCTCTATTCACGAAAAATCGTTGGATGGTCAATGGAGAAAACGATGACTAAAGAGTTAGTAATCAGTGCCTTAAAAATGGCTTACAAGCGTCAGAAGCCAGAAAAAGGGTTAGTTCATCATTCAGATCGTGGTGTTCAATATGCTTCCAATGAATATCAAAAACTATTAAAAGAATATGAAATGATCGGTAGTATGAGTCGAAAAGGAAACTGTTATGATAACGCATGTATTGAATTGTTTCATGGAATTCTTAAGCGAGAATTAGTCTATCAAACGAGGTATAAAACAAGAATTAAAGCAAAAAAGTCCCTCTTTGAATATATCGAATTCTTCTACAATTCAAAGAGAATTCATTCAACGATTGACTACTGTACACCAAATGAATACGAACAACAATATTACATTCAAGTAGCTTAAGATTAGTGGAGAAATCTGTGTCTATTTTCTTGACGTAGTATCAATTCACACATCAGTAAAAAGTTAGATAAAGAAGCAATGAATAAATTCGAGGAGCGTATGCGAGATGTTCTTAAATAATTTTTCATTTATTTGTGGGCATTTCGTGGGCGCAAAAATAAATCACTAATCCCACAAATAAAAAAGACCCCGATACCGAAGTATCAAGGCCTCTCACTCTTAATAAAGAGTCATATATTGATCGCGTTCCCATTGGTGAACTTGTGTGCGGAACAAAAATCACTAAAGATTTATATCTATTAAGCTATGCATAAATGTTGTAGCACCAATGTTTAACGACAATTGTTTGTATATTGACTTTCGATAATATTCGTTTGCTTTTGAAATAAATATGGTCAAAATATGGTCATTAAACGGTCGACAAAACATAGCCTGCTTTTGCGGGCTTTTCTTTATTCACAATTCTTCCTTAAAACATTTCCATTTATTTTCTATACTTGATAACGAACGATTATATTTCGCATAAGGATATATGCCGTTAAATAATCCCGACCGTTGATATAGCAATAAATATTGTTTTTTTTATGTTTTGTTAATACAGATTAAAACTGATATAAAAAGAAATACATGTGGGCAAATTGTGGGGGAAACACTTAGATACTCTGTAATATTAAACTCTAAGTGTTTTTCTCTTTATAACTCTATTAGAAAATGCAAAAAAAAGCGACCCCATAAGAAGTCACTTTTTATTTTACTTCCACATATGCGCTGTATAAAGTATACCACATCACTTATAAGCGTTTATGTCATTCTATCGCAAGAGAAAATAAATTTATTGTTGTGTGAAGATATATAATGTATTTATTTTATATTAAGTGTGTGGTCATTTTTGTGGTCGGTGGTCAAATACAAAAACGTGGTGAATAATATAAACGCTAAATATCCCAAAAGTTTGATATAATGAATCCGTTATTATATATCTGGAGGGAAAGAATATGAAAAAACCTTTTTATAAAAAGTGGTGGTTTTGGGTTATTATTTTTGTAGTCTTGGGTGTTCTGGGAACTAACATAAACAATAAAAATAAAGATGCGAAACCAGCTGTAGCTGAAACCAAGAGTAAAGATACTAAAAAAGAAGCTAAAAAGACAGGGTTAACAGTGGATGAATACACTAAAAGAATCAATAGTGCATTGGATGAAATGGGTGACAAGACAAAGTTGAAAATTTCTTCATCCGAGGTTGTGGAAGACGGAAGAACAGCTATAGCTTTATCGAACAATATTTTTATCTTTCTAGAAACTGATAAGGATAAGATTATTAAAAAGGTTTCATTAGGGATGACTTCTAAAGCTTATTTTACTGAAATGGAAGATTTTAAATTCGCTTTCTTATTATTAATAGGAACAGTAGATGAATCTTTAAGTTTCGGTGAACGTAATTTAGTTAAGCAAGAACTTGGTATCAGTGACGAAAAAGTATTTAGCAAAGACCATACAAAGTCTTATAAAAAGAACGGAATAATGTATACATACAAAGGAAACATTAAAGAAGATTTTATTTTACAAGCAAAATTTTAGAGGAATAAAAAAAGCCCTTCTCACACGAGAGGGCTCTTATACTACTCTTCCAAACTAGCTGCCATTTCTTCCAAAACGTTTTCTTTCATATATAGAAACGCCGCTTCCTCATCCTTTGTCATCCCTCTTTGAGAAGACATTCCATCTAATAATAACCATTCCGCATCACCAACGATGTTTCTGTATTTCACCTTGTCCTCTTCGTGTAACAACATCGCTAACATTTCTTCAGTACTGGCGATAGATAGTGTTCTCCCACTTTCATCAACAAAATAAACTCCTATGGTATCAATTGCTTTGTAAATTTCAAAACGATATTCTTTGTGGCCACGTTTTACTGCCGCATGATAAAAAGTTAGTTGCTGCCCGCTAGACATCGATAATTCGTATAGATTCAATATCTCCATCTCCTTATGTAATAGTCAGTTACATGTAAAATTTTAACAGACATATATTAAGAAGATGTAAATTGGAAGTTAAGATAACAAAAAAAGCCGACTCATAAGAGCCGGCACTTTTTATTACTTCACATGTACATATTCACGCGCTTTAGTGATATAAAAATATTTACAACGATAGAATTCAGGTAACTCTTCTAAAATCGTAAATGCTTCACCTTTTTCCACGGTCTTTAATACTGCTGATTCGTCCCAAGATGGACGACTTCTTACGTTAAGACCATCATGATCAACTACCACTAATTTACCTGTGGCGTTTGCTCCTCCTGGTTGTGGATTAGATGGTTGTCCCCCTCCCATTTCATGAAGCTTAAATCCGAATACTTTGGAATAAGCACGTGCATATACCCATGCAAGCTTATCTAAGAAACCACCGTTCCCACCGTTTTTTAATAGATTGTTAGTCATAAGGTTGTCAATAAATCCATTTTCATGGAGAAACGCATGCATATGAGTTTCACGAAGTACAGCAAAGTTATCTCGTCTTACGCCTCCTCGTCCAATGCCAAACTGCTCAAAGAACGGATAAATTTCATTGAATAGTTTCCACGCAATATCTTCAGTAGATTTTGGCGCATTAGTATGGATATAAATTGTATATCTATTACCTCCACCGGAATCGACATGATAAGAGTTAAAGTAATCTGCTCCCCATTCATTAGCTCGTCTAGCACGCTCAGATAACCCTACATACTCATCTGTATCTCGAGTAGAATTAACTTCTACACCTTCTGTTTTATTCGCTAAAATCCAATCAATACGATTCCCTAGGTTCAATACAACGTCTTCTTCTGCTAATCCAAATGAAGCTGCACCAGGATCATATCCACCGTGTCCTTCATCATTCAAAAGTTTAAGTTTAACCATTATTCAACATCTCCTTCTAATTTAGTGAAAACAAAAAGAACACTGTCTAATGACAATGTCCTTACAGTAAACCTTTATTTTTAAGCGTCTCTTTTTGCTTCTGACGGTTTTTTGATAGATACGTATTAGTTACCATTGTGCCAATTGCAATTCCCCAACAGACGAAGCTCACGACTGCACTAATGATATCATCAGTAATGATATGATATCCTAGTGAGTCCATAAGTAATTTGATAGAGCCTAAAAAACCAAATAGCAAAATAGAAATCTCAGGATTTACGTATTTTTTTAGTATTTCATTCATGTTACACACCTCCCTTCAGTAACAAGCCAATAAGCGCTGCTACAATAGACCCTATGATGATTCGAAGAATCCACGTAGTATTGGCACTTATTTTTTCAAGCTGCTTATTAATACTCACGATATCTTTTTCATTGACAGTAGTACGTGTTTTGAGGTTTTGAATATCTTCCCGCATATCTTTTTGTTCGGACTTTATTTGTTGGATCTCTTGCTTTAAATCGAGAATTTCTTGCATTGTTCTCATCCCCTTTTTAGCCATAAAAAAAGAAGCACATGTATGCTCCTGTTACCTTGTGGCTGACAATATTCTTTTTGCTGGTTTGTTCCCAAGAGCTGGTTTAATATTTAGTGCTGGGCGGTTGACTTCCATGTATGGTTCAAAAACATAGAATTCTAAACCCTCATAAAGAAATAGGTTTTTCCATTCAAGATAACCTGTCGCATTACCATTAACGTTGTTGTTATCTATTGTAATTATCACGCTTGTTTCATCTATTGGCACTGTGAAAACAAAGTATGTTGAACCTGATCCACCTGTCGATGTACCTGCAATTAACCCATCATTGGAACCTCTTCCAACTCTAATCCTTTGTTTTGTTGTATCGTATGTTCCACCTACACGATACATAGTGTTAGGTTTTAGGTTATATATTTTAATGCTTGAACGTCTGTATGTTGCTTCGAAAATTCCACCTATTGTGTAATCATCTTTTACGACGAAAGGTGCGAGAATGTCCCACCGTCCACTTGTGAATGGCGGTATTAAATTCTTCCCTGGCACCAACTTAGCTTTTCGATTATCTAGTCGATAAGGTTCGAATGCAGTTACTTTGTCCCCTTCTTCCACCATCAATTCATGGAAAATAGTTCTTTCTGTACCTCCTTTTCTAGTAGCGAGGTTAAAATATAAACTATCTGTATTAGCTGGGATAAGGTAAAACTTTGATTTTGCTGTATCACTAGTAATACTAGTATCACTTATTGTATAAGTGCTTCCAGCTTTACCGATGAAATTGATGTTAGCGTTCTGCAAGAACGAAGCACTAACTGTAATTGTCTTACCACGAACTCTATTTAATTCCTCAGGTGTGAAGAAGTATTGCACGCCACCACTAGAAACATCCCCTTCAAATGATAGTTCGCTAGGTGTTTGTTGAACGTCATACGCCCAATTTGGGTTAGTTGATAACTTAATATTTTTTAAGTTAATAACATTCTTACCTGGCACCAACTTAGCTTTTCTATTCTCACCTTGCGTATCTAGGAAGTAGGTGGTATTTCCGTTACGGTCTTTAATGATGAAGGATTGGATGGTACTATTCAAAAAACCAATATCATTGAACCTTCTACCGATGTGCAATTTCGTTATGTTAGATGTTCCAATATGCGCCCCTTGACCCACTAACAAATCATTTACATATAAATAACAAGACGCGTTATTCCATTCTAAGCGAACTTTGTTCCTCCCTTCGACTAATGGAGACGACACACGGATTCTTTCTGTACCTTGTAGATACACCATCAAAAAAGAATTTTGTCGGAATAGCAACCACCTTGCACCATCTGTATCGAAAATAAATTGGTCTGATTCATTATATTTATAATCAGCGATTACTTCGATACTTCCGCCTGCTCCATCTAAATTTATAGAAGTAGTTAACTTTTCCATTTTACGTTCCCCGATTGTCTGGCTTGTTGGATATGGTTTAGGCTCAACCTGTAAACCCGCAATATAGAAAGATACTACATCGCCATTTACTGTGGTAGGCGGAAAAATAATTGCTTGCATATTGGTAATAGGCGTTTCTCGATATGTGATTTCGTTCCACTCTCCTACTTTTAAGTTAAGAAAAGTTTTGTCGATCCCTGTGCCTGCACCACCACGGAACCCCACGCGAATAGAATTATGTTTAGAATCTGTTGGCATTATATAAAAACGTAAAGTATGCATTACATTAGACGCCGTAATAGTGCCATGCATTGTATACGGTGTACTTGCATTGTTTGTATAAGTAACTTTGTAAACGTCGTATTTGCTCGGATGTTTAACATCTGTTACCAACTCTTTTTCACTTGATGACCATGTTCTTAAATCGGGATTAATTATATTTATCGTCCCTTCCTCAACCATAACCCCGCCATCTTCAGTGATTCGCGGCTGGTTCAATCCGAATTCACCTTCTACGCTTTCACGTTGAAAAGAAAAGTTATAATTTTTAACTGCACGTTTTAAGAAAGGCATATTACATGCCCTCCATTTGCTCTGTCTCATAAGCAAGAATCATAGAAGCTGTATCACCATTGATTTTCGTTGTATTTGCACTGTTATCATTGTAACGTTGTACCAATCCTTGTGTTGTCAGTACTCCTTCATTCACTGTAGGAACGAATGCACTTTGAATCGCTTGTAATTTTGTTTGAATTTCTAAAATCTCCGACTCCGATAAGGTCATAAGACCGCCAGTGGAAGGTGGATTTTCAAATAACATGTTCCTCACTCCTATGCTTGCAATAGTGTATAAGTTGTTACAGTTCCGGTTGCTGTCAGGTCCACACGTACCCATGGCAAAGCGACTTTTGCTCTGGCGATCTTTGTTGTCGAGAAAGATTCATCACTTACTACAGTAGCTCCATCATTTGACCATTCCAATTTAATCGTTCCGGCAATATTGCTGTTTACTGTAATCTCGGAATAGGATCCAGTAGCTGGGTCAATACATTTGATCCATGCAGATTTAGAAGCTGCCGGATTAGATACTGCATTATGTGTTTGGATTAATTGTGATAATCGTCCTTGTACTTCCACTGGAACCATAATCTCACTATCTGCAATACTTATAAGTCGTGCCCAATCTTTGACTGTTTCTATGAATTTGTTACCAATCATTCAATCACTTCCACTTCTGGTTGCTGGGATACTGTTTCGATTGGAATAACTTGTTTAATATCAATTTTAGAAAAAATTAATTGTCCAATTAAAACAGTCATTACATCATTACTGTTTAATTGTTCGTTTAATTTTTGCGCTTCTTCAATACCGTATTTTTCTACCTGTACTGTATGTTTTACTCCACCATGTGTATGGATTTCAACTGTTTGCATGTTCAACCATCTCCTTTTGTGATTTTTCGTTTTAGAATGTACCCCCTGTACGAGATTGAATGAATAAACGTGAAATAATATTTGCATTTACTCGCCCGAGCTTGTCCGGTGTAATCGTAATTTCATGCCATTGACCACGTTTAATTTTACCGCTATCATCTTTCGATAAATACGGGATTAAATTAATGTTTTGTGCAGAAGTAGACTCAACCGGAACTACGTTTCCATCTACTTTAACAACTACCTTGCTAGGTTTTTCGGAAAGCTTATAAATACCATGCAGAATTTCATGCGTATGATCCGGCAAAGTGATGGAATGAGTATGATTCGGTATACTAATTTCATGCGTGTGCGATGGGATGCTGACTTGATGACTATGCTCTGGAATACTGACATTATGCGTGTGCGATGGAATATTCACGGAATGTGAATGCGATGGTACATTAACTTGATGTTTATGGGCCGGTACAGAAACGCTATGAGAATGGTCGCCAGATGCAGTATAAGTCCATAAGTCTGATTCGTCTCCTGTTGGAATCGCAGAACCAACAGCACCTCCACCATTGTTAACTGCTGATATAAAGTTTCTATAAGGCATTCCTGCTGGATTGTCTCCAATCGTTGTTTGGAATCCAAACATCATATGACGATGATTACCACCGCCACTAGATGTACTAACTGAACCTCCACCTGCTTCGCTCGTATATGAACCGCCACCGCCTGCAGAACTAGTTTGAGTTGAACCGCCACCACAACTGCTTGTCTGTGTAGAACCGCCACCGGAAGATGTTGAATTTACTACTCCGCCACCTGCGCTTGTAGAATCTACTACTGCACCACCTGCACTTGTAGATTGTACGGTTGCTCCTCCGCCTCTTGTAGCTTTGGAATATGCTCTAAATTCTTCTGTTTGATAAGTTAGTATAAGAGAATTTATATTTACTAAGTCATCCGGCAAATAGAATCTAATTACAGCAGGATTTTCCGGATCGCAGTTGTCATTATAATCATGAGAATCGATATTCGTAGATCCTTGCGAATAGGTTTCGTTCACTAATTGTTTCTTCTGTAAATCAGTAATTGTGGTTCCGATATCGTCCCGAACGTTCCCAATCTCAAGCTGGATATTTGACGGATCACCATAGATGTCAGGCTTTGTTATTTTCATGATACGTAGATCGACGTTCGTATCAGTATCCTCATCATACACACCGACTATTTTAGAAACGTCATATCTTACAAGTTTGTATGGATCAATAAGCTCATAATCGATACAATCCACAGAGACAGTGACTTGTGGTTTCTTATATTTGTCTAATAGACCACCGCCAGATGCCTTTAATGATGGAGCGTCTTCAAAACGTCTATCCACCCATATTCGTTTATGAATGCCATATTCATCAATAATAGATTGCTCTGCTTGTAAATATGGCACACCACCATTTACTTTCTCAATGCCAAGTTGATTTACGCCCTCACCATATCCCAAAGGATAAATTCTAGTTATTAACCCTGTTGGATCTTCATCTTTCTCAATGCCTTTTAAATTCTTACCATATCGAATGATATCGACTTTTTCATCAGTTGGACGAACTAGATTAAGAGTAAAAGGATACTGAGTATCATCCCAGGTCCACAAATATGACTCATTAAAAGGCTTAGGCACACTTATTAGTGCATTTAAAAGGGAGTCTTCATTTTCCCATGCATAATGAAAGTACCGTGTAAATTCAACTACTCCGAGTTTCCAATGTTTTATTTCTTGCTGATTAAAGAGGTATTCAAGTACGTCTCTTGTTGTCCAATTCGTTAATTGATGGTAACGAAAAAGCACGTCTGAGTGGAATGTACTCAAAACGTGCTCGCAATTATACGTTATGCTATTGTCACTTTCGTTTTTTACTGTTTTCTTTGGATTGACAATAAACTTACCAATATATTTATCATGATCATACAGTTCGATAAATCGTTTCGGTTTAACTTCAAAACGTTTCGGATCGTTAAGAGGCAATGAAAATGAACACGTCCACAAATTATTGGTCTCTTTAACATATCCAATTTTATAAGCATTTTCTAAAATGGCTACTAAGTTCATATTAATGTCATAGACTTTTATATGTCGCAAGATATCACCTTCTTTTTATATAAAAAGTAGCCGTTTATATTGTTTATAAACACCACTTACTTCATTTTGAAAAATACTTGTCCGTATCCTGTGGACGTTACTTTAACGCCCTTTCCTGTGACAAAGTTATCAATAGTAATTGTGCTTGATTTCTGAATCACTTCAATTTCTCTGTTCAAATCTGTCGCATCTGGCACAAAAAAGACTTCTCCAGCTTGGAAGAAGTCTAATACATATATTTTGTTTCCATTTTCGTAATACGAATATGCACTTTCAACAACTGTTTTCGACAAATCAGGTGAAAATACATAGCCGCCAGCATAGTAAGCGATATTACCCGTGTTCAAAGCAAGATTCTTCTTTTTCACAAGATGCGCATATACTTTCCCCATATCTGATAAGAAAATCATAGGTTCATTTTCTGCGATGTAGTCTGTTTTAATTCCTAGTTCATGTTTCATGTATACCATCAATACATTGCTATCTTTCTTTAATACGAAACGATTTGCTTTTGAAGCAGGGAAAAGTCCGCTGTTTATAGGAGTTGTTTTTTCAATATCAAACACTGTTTTTGTTGTATCTTCCATGAAATACAGATATTTCCCCCATAAACCGGACGTAGATTGTAATCCTGTGTAACGGTTAAATTCTACATTTTCAAAAGCTTCAAGCAAGACGGAAACTTGAATATGACGCGGTGAAATAGTGTAAGTTACAATTTCTTTTACACTGTCCCGTTTTACCCCAGTGTCCACATTAATCGTATTTGAAGCTGCAATCATATGGGTTGCCACAATGACAATTTTACTACCAGAAACTGATTCGCCATCTTTTAATTCTTTATCATCTGCATATACTTTTGTTTCAACATGCCTTGCTGTCGCGAACCCACCAGAATCAACTGTTCCATGATTCCCTCCGACTGTACCTCCAAAACTACTTACGGTGTTGTTTTTTGCGATAATACCATAAGGACTGACCCAGTCTGTTGCTAGTTGATCAACAGGAGGTAACGAAGGAAAATTATTATCCATAATAGAGCTGGTTTCAAAGTAAAATCGCTTGATATGAGTTAATTCGTTAATTCCTAATTTGTCGAAATCGATGATCATATTTCTACTCGCATCATACTTGAATTTAATAGATATTTTTCTACCATTTTTCAATACAGCTACTTGACTGCCCGGCACCTCAACAATGGATTGATTTTTAGTTTCTAAATAATAGCAACTTGCATCAATGATGTAACCATATCCATCTCCTTCAAAATTCAGTGGATAGCTAGTTTTAGATAACTTAGAATAATCGATAGTAATAGTTAGAATGACACTTTCACTATTATTAGAAATAGTTTGTGTTTCGATAGTTCTTTTAGGAGCAGGAGTATTTTGATTGTATCTCTCGAATATAACCCTCTTGTTAGTAAAGTCAGGGTCATATTCGTATAGATAAACAGAATAGTTCGGATCACCCCAAGCTGTCGTACCGTTACCTAACCATTCAATTCTATAAATCTTTCCTGGACGCGCATTAAAAACTTTGCAATCTAGAATAGCATTGTTAATTTCTTCAATTTCATTATATGACACCCCGTTTCGAGGTGTATTTTTTAACGGGTAGGTAATACCTTGATTTCCTACTAGATATCCTGTTTTTTCATCATAAATGTAGTTATTTTCATGAATTACACACCCTTTTGATGTGCCATATACAGAATCTGTTAAGTTTAAAAATTTACCTGTTATTTTAGATGTGTCATATGTTACAACAATTGTTAATAATTCATTTTTGAAATGAAAAACACGATTTACAATAGATGTTGTTGGTTTAGGAAATAAATCGGAACGATAATGTTGTAATACTCTCCTTCCATTTGCACTATTAGAACCAAAATTGTTAATAGTGTATTCTACAATTGAAACTCCCCACTGCTCTTTATCATCTAACACTACACCATTAGCGATATACTCTATCACATAATACTTACCACGCTTTGCGCCGATTACTTTCGTATACAGAATAGTTTTTTTCGCTTGTTCATCTACATTATTTAATACACCATCACGAATGATGTTATCTAAAGGGTACACAACGCCACTGTTAACCTCTAATCCTTTAGCTACTATAATTGGTGTATTTCCAGCCATCGCTTGTAAAATCTCATCCGACAGTAAAGATTTCGGTATTTTTGTACCGCTACTTTCCATTGCCCCAAGAGGGTTGCTTGTTTTTGCAGAAAGCTCACTAAAATTATCATTAAGCGGCTGCGCTTGTACGTCTCCAATAATCGGTTTTACCATGATGTCCTCACCTCGTCTCTATATGAAAAGGTGATTCCATTCAAATGAGACGGTTGCAACAGGTTCTGTTTCGCTTTCAAACATAAAACCATTGTCCCCTTCTACCAATTGAATAAAATCACCTGTATATTTTGTTAATAAGTTGATGCTACTGTTTTTCACAACAGTCCATGTTTTCGCATCTATAATAAACTGATCTGCATCAGTGAATGTTTCAGTAATTTGAATCCATTTTCCAGTTGTTAAGTTCGTTATTTTTGGATTCTTACAACGGCCTTTTACAATGATTTTCAAAGGCGCTTCATAGTAACTATGATTGTGTACGCCGGAATAATGTATTGTATAGCGCCAATCAAACTCTCTTGGATTAGGGTATATAATTCCGCTGTTATATTTGGCACCACTATCGTATAAAGTTTTTTTGTCATACGCTGTATCGAGTGCGTATGCACGCGGATCATACGCAGTTAACGGAAAAACAAGATTAGCCATTGTTTTATAACGAGTTGTATCTAAACTACCACTATACCTAACCTTGTAATATTTATCTGGCTCATAATCAAAAATCAGTTTTACTGTTTTAGGTTTTCCATGTGAGTCAAAAAAGGTCTTCATGACTTCTCTTATTTTTAATGCCGATAGGTAATTATTTGGTTGGGGTTTAACCAATATTGGCAAAGTAAAAGGTCTTGCTTCTAAATCTGCACCAAAATCATATGCGCCAGGAACTCCTGGAATTGTAACCGTATAATCACGAGTAGATGGTGCTGCTGGATGTTGATGTTCTGGTAAAAGCGCTAAACCTAATTCATTTAACGTTTTTCCATCGATTGTTAGACTCATTCCTGTCACACCTTTCTACTCGACCCTTTAATAAGATTATTTATTTCTCTTGCTAATTTGTTAATATCTGCTTCTTCTCTAACCACAAATGTTGAACCTCTAAACATGTCAGCGAAGTTGTATGAGTTCATGTCATTTGATTTTGAAGAAGAACTTCCCTCCACAGTTGATGGGGTTGTATTTCTATTCATTGCTTGTGTACTGTTTGCCATACTGCTATAAACGCCACTCATTACACTTCTTAAACCAGCTAATTGATTCATAGAATTAGCCATTGTATAGCTCATATCACCAACTAATTGTCCTATAGTACCTGTAATACCAAGCGACTTTTCTGAAGAGGATAATGGTGTAACTGTGATTGAATTACCTCTTTTGGTAAACAATTCAGGTCCAGCTTCACCAGCTATAAAGGATCCATTACCTACAGGTTTCCCACCTGTTGCAAGCATTGGAATAGTTGAAACGTTAGGTGAAGAACCACCAAAGCCTGGAACCCAATCTGGAATAGAAATACTATTAATACCCTTAATAACTCCATTAATCAATGAAATCACAGCATTTAGTGGTGCTTTTGCAGCTGCTTTGATACCCTCGAATATTCCGCTAAAAATTTGAACAATACCACTCCAGGCTTTTTCCCAATCCCCTGTGAACACGCCAGTAATAAAATCGATAATCCCATTTAAAATAGGTTTTAAAACATTATTCCACACACTTTCAATTCCACTAAATGCATCGGATACTACGCTACCAATAGCACCAAAGACGAATTGAAATGCTGGCAAAAGGATTGTTTTAATTATTGTCGCGATAATTGAAAATACAGGTGATAATATTTCATTCCAAACACGTTGAATGATTGTGAATGCATCCTTAACGATATTCTGTATCACTGAAAAACCTTGTTCGAATGCTGGCTTTAAAGTTTCATTTATGGTGGCTACAATTTGATCTACCGTCGGTTTCAAATACTCGTTATATACCCGCATTATTTCATCACCAAATAATATCAAAATGGCAATAACTGCGGCTATTGCGGCGGCTATTAATGTGAACGGACTAGTTAATACAGCCATAATTCCTGCAAAAGTAAGTGCTTCAGTTGCTACTAATAAAAGTACGGGAGTCAGTGCCATGAGTGCCCCCATAATTATTCCAATAGCTACTGCAATCGCTGTAATAGTTGCAGCTAAAACAGGATTGTTGCTTATCCACTCTGCAATTTTAGCCATAATACCAGCTATAACGATTAATATAGGTTCAAGTGCTATTTTCAGATCAGCCATCGCTTGTTGCATCATTACAGCTGGATTTGCATCCATTTTTTTTACGGATTCATTTAATTGATCTTGGTTATTCTTAAAGTCTATTGTTTTTTGCGAAGCACCTATTAAAGTATTAGTGATATTCTGCCCTTGGTCTTCGTAAAGGGTCCCAAAAAGCTTTACCCCTACCTCATTGCGTTTCGTTTCATCTTCAATACTAGCTAAAGCTTTAGCAATCTCTGTCATAGCAGCAGATCCTTCTTTACCACCTTTAGCAACAGATTGACCCCATTTTTCCAACTGTTCAGCAGATATACTAGTACCTTGAAGAGCTTCTTTCATGGCCTTGTCGACACCTTGACCAAATTCAGCCGCTTTAATACGACCTTCCTTCAATGAATCTAAGAGATTATCGATATTCCAAGTTCCTGTTTCAACACCAGCAGCCATGATTGCTTGTACTTCCTGTGCATCATAGCCAGCTCGTGTTAGCTGCGCTCCGTACTCTGCAAGAATGTCCAATTGCTCAGGAGGGAAGCCAACTTTTAAAAGTGCATCTGTTAACCCCATCGCACCTTCCTGTGAAATACCTAATTCACTAGCAATCTCATTTGTTTCTTGTATAAGTTCATTGAAATCAATTCCGGCATAAGAATTCGCAATAACAGCTGCACTCTTAACAATAGCCGTGTTTGCTTCATCGGAAGCTGTTTTGTTTAATGCCCATTGTCGTCTTACACCCTCTAATGAAGCTTCACCATCTACTCCATACGCTTCAATGCCTCTTACTGCTTCCTCTACTGACTTTTTAGATTCCTCTGGTACATTAAAAGTTATATCAATTTTTGTTTTTAATTTCGATGTATCAAGAGCTTGTTCGATAGCTCCAGCAATACCGCCGCCAGCTAATGCAGCACCTAGCATGTTTTCTAATTCAATATTCAAATCATTAACGTCATTTTGAGCCATTTCAGCCCCTCGTGATAAATCTCGTAATTCATTTCTCACATTTTCAATTGAATTTCCATCGTCAAGAGATGATAAGGCTCGTCTTAATCTTTCTAAATCTGCATCTGCACCTAATGCCTCGCGTCCAATACGCTCAATTGCTTCGTCTAGTTGTGCAGATGTAGCTGTACCTTGCCGGATTGCCGTTGTCAATCGACCACCTAATATATCAGCGAATTGATCAACACTCGTACCTGTAGCATCGAAAAGAGTATTTAATTCACGAGTAGTGCGCGCTGCTCTTTCTTCCTCAATCCTCATGTTGTTCAGTTGGTTTTGAAGTCCACCGAGGGAACCTTCTGTAAACTCAAGTTCACGCCTAAACGCCCGATATTGCTCTTCTCCAATTTCACCGCTATCGAATTGCGCCTGAACTTGCTGTTCGGCAGCACGTAATTGGTTTAGTTTATCTGTCGTGGTCTCGATACGCTGAGTTAATAGTTGCTGTTTTTGCGCCAAAGCTTCGACGTTACCGGGGTTAAATTTCAATAGGCGTTCAACATCTTTTAACTCTTTAGCTAAGTCATTACTACGTTTATTTACGTCTTTTAAAGCATTCTGTAAACCTACCGTGTCTCCACCAATCTCGACGGTAATGCCTCGTATTCTACTTCCTGCCATAATTTCACCTCTCTTCTTTAGAAAGCATCGTAATCAGATTGAGTGGCTTTTCTCTTATTTTCTTTTTCTTTTTGTGGATTCTGCATTTCAACATACTCGTCAATGTAATCTAAGCAGTCACCTATGGTCATATCATCTAAATCTATTTTTGAAAGTTTACATGAATAGCAAAGAGCAAGGAATGTATCAACGGAAAATTCACCGTCACTTCCTTGCTCTTGCTCTTGCTCATTTCCTGTTATTTTTTTTTTGATTGAACAGTGCTTTTAATTAAATCTTGAATTTCAGTAATAATCTCGGCAATCGGAAACTCTCCAAATGTATCAAGCCAAGTTAATGGATCTGGAACCCCTTTATTTGCCGTTTTAGCAAATGCCCAAACTAAGTTATAAATAACTTCAAAATCCAATTTACTTAAATCAACATTAGAAAGGTCAATGTTAGTTTGCTCACCATTAGGTGAAATATATGAAGAAAGTACCCCTAAACCAAGAATATCCGCAAACATGTCACGTCTGAATTGTGACTTATAACGAATAGCTGTACCCGCAGTGCTTTTTACAAGTACATCTCTATCATCAATTACAATTGTTTTTTCCATCTAATCACGCCCCTTATGGTGTTGTTATCTTTTCATAAACTTTTGTATACCAAGCATCGTAAATAGCGGCAGGCGTATCCGCCGTTGTAGATGTCTTAACTTTAAGGTCTGTCGGACGTTGCGCTGCCACAAATGATAATTCTGTAGTGTTTGGTTCTGTTTTATCGCTCTTAGTTGTTGAAGACATACCAGGACGAGATACAGCAACGTTGTATAAAACATGTCGTATTGCTTTAACGTCTCCATCAAATTCGAACATCATAGCTATTTTCTTGATTTTAGCATCCGAACTCTCTGTGATTACTTTATCAACCTCATCTAAAACTTCACCTAATACTTCTGTTCGAAATGCTTCCGTGACCTTAGCAAAGGTTAATGCCCCTTCGTATCCTTGGTTAGATGATTCTGTATAGTAGTTCATATCATCTGCAAAGAAGTCTGATTGTTCCCCTTTAGGATCTAGTTTCATTTCAACAGCACCTGGATGCTTAACAACTGGCCCATAATCAAACGTGCCAGTTGTTGTATCTTCCGTAATGACAGAGTAGTGTACATTCTTTAACCCAAATACCACTTTATTTTCCATTTATATCAACCTCACTTCATAAAATTTTTGAAATAATTTCTCTGATTCAATAAAAGTCTCAAATGGCGAGTCATAAGGTATCTCATGCTCATCTAAGACGTTTTCTAAACGAGCCTCTGCTACTAAATCTTTTTTAGTTGTATAAAGCTCAATGTTTACATCATTTACTTTTTGATAAACTTTATTATCCGCCATCATGTTGGGAGATCCGTCCACAAGATAACAAATGTATGGTGGCAAAGGCACAGGCTTTGTTGCTGTCGCGGTGAAATGCGAATAAGCCACAGGATAACCTGTAGCATCTAGTATCTTTTTCAATTCAGCTAATGTCATTGTCGTATCGCCCTTTCCACACGCTCTAAATAGTCATTTATCGCACGTTCTTCCGCTGGGGCAATATGCACTTTAGCCGGAACGCGTCCACCGCCAGCTTTTGCATGCCCTTTCTCTAATAAATGAGTCAATTGATAGTCAGTTGCATTGTGGACAATGGTCTTATTTCCTTCTTTCTTCTTACGCCACCCTTCGCGATAATCACCTGTAAGTTCAGGCGTAGGATCTGTTTCAAGCTCAGATACAAGATTATCCGACACTTCTTCTTGAGCTACTTCAACATCTTCCACAACTGTGTTCGTGTATCGCCGCATCTCTCTTACAATCTCATTCGCTAAACTATCAATACTAGCCACCGGCTTTCACCTCGCAATATAGCTCAATCTTTTCATCATTCCGTTTATAAGTTCGGTATATATGATAAGAAATTTCGTCATACTTCACTTTTTGTTCTTTTTGATAATCCATTGAATACACGACCAGGATGCAACTTACCTTCATACCACTTTGTCCCGCGAGAAAAAACTCACTTTGAGGAATACTTTTTTCCTCACAGAAAACTTGTCTACTAAATGTTTCAACTTCCTCAATCTGTCCTAAATCATCCTCAACAGTTGTAACCTCTGGAAAAAATAGAATATCGTTCATTTGTAATCACCTGCTAATGTTAAGTGATTTTTAAGCATGTTATAAGATGACTGGAAGCGTTCTGCTTCTTTTGCATCTGGAATAAAATTAGCTTTAACATAAGTTATAATTGCCCGCTTAATAAGCGGATCAGTATCATCATTTGTTTTTAAACTAGAAACGCCAGAGAGCATAAGGTCATGCCTTCCCGCTTCAATTAAATCTGTAATCTCATCATCGAGAGCATCATGTGAAATACGCAATGCTTTCTTAACATCTCCAAGCATCATAGTTATTCACCTTTTTGATCAATTTCTTTTAAGGCTTCAAGTGCTGCTTCTTTCCCTTTAACTTTCTCACCATTAGGGAGCTGATAATAGCCCCCACCTGCATGCTTAAGTCCATCGGAATCCTCTTGCTTTGATTCTGGTACTCTAAGGAATCTTTTTTCTTGTAAAAAAGCGATGCGTTCCGTGTCTTTTGACTCGTACACATCGCCTTCTGAGTAACCTTGTAACGTATCTTTATCAATAAAAGCACTAATAATTAAATGTTTACTCATGAATTATCCTCCTTAAACTGTTGGAGCTTTTATCACACGTAAGAATCCATTGTGTGCTGCAACGTTACCGCCAATAAATACTGAACCACGGTGTGCAACCATACCTTGCTTAAATTTATAGTCGTCAGAACGACGAATATCTGTTGGTGAGAATGTAGCAAGTTCATAGTTTGATAATGGTCCATATGCCATAACATAAGAATTATCTGCTGTTGTTGCATCAGAAACTGCTTTACAAGCACTATTAATGATGTATGGTACACTATCAATCGTTCCAGTATTTCCGCTCGATTTCACCTCATACTGTTTCTTACCATCAGCATCACGTAACATAGCAAATGCCTTTAAATCCTTTTTACTAAGGATTAACACTGCTGTATCTTCAACATCCTCATCGCCACCATAAGAGAAAATAATATTATCTAATGTATCAGCATCAATTTTCGAAAGACTTAAATCCGTAGAAGCTGCAATCGCTGTTGCTTGTGCAGAAAAGATTCCAACTAAATGACCTGCTCCACCGTCACCAATTAGAATTTCTCTAGTGATTTTCTTACGAAGCGCTTTGTTTACTCCGCCTACAATGACGCCACTATAATTAGCATTAGGAAGCTTTTGAACCTCTTCTGACTCTTCGCTGTACGCTGTAATTTTCGTTTTATTGATTGTTGCATAACCAAATTGAACATCAGCTTCTTTGTAATCCGCGGCTTCAGCCGTGTAATCCCCTTCACCATGTCCTTTTTCATATGCTCTTTCATAACTCTCTCCACCGTTCAATGGAACAAGAGCTACACGATCAATAAGACTAGATACTTGATTAAATGTACCTTTAATGTCGCTCGCTGTATGCTTCGGTAAAACTAAGTCTCCACTAGAAACAGTAATAGAGCGATTTTCTTTTAGGTCTTGTCCGCGTTTTTCAACTTCTTTTTCGGCTTCTTCTCGCTTTTCTGGGTTAGCATTGAACGTTTCAATAGTACGTGTTTCTGTAGCAGTACCGTTATTGATATCACGAGCTTCATTCAAAAGGCGTTGACGAGTTTCAATTTGACTTTTTTTATCATTCAATTCACGAAGTTCTGTATCTAATGCTGTAAGATCTACTTCTTGATCACTTTCTAATAAACTACGAATCTCTGTCATACGTGCTAAAATTTGTTCTAATGTCATATTAAGATTTCCCCTTTATAAATAAGTTTTTAAAATAAGTTTTTTGCGTAAATTACTGTGTTTACGTTCTTCTACATACTGCTTATATGGATCATTACTTCTTGCTGAAACTTGTGAATCAGGATAGGCTGGGAAAGCTACAGGGCTAATTTCCATTAGTTTTGCTGTAACAATTGTTCGAGTGATATTGTCTGGATCGGATTCATCCCACTCTTGTTTTTGCATTTGGAAACCAAAACTTACTCCATCTACGTCACCGCGTTTGATTGTTTCGTATGCATCATTACCTAACGAGGTGTTTGGTAAATCTAATTCAAAACGCAATCCAATTTCATCTTCAAAAAGTCGAAGGGTTCCGTTTTTAGTGCGACCTAGCACTTTTGAAGTATCATGACTCCACAGTGCTCTTTGGTCCTCTTTGGTTAATGATTCAGTAAAAGAACCTTTTTTAAATTGCTCTTTAAATCTCATCCAGTAACCCATTGTCTCTGATTTCATTTCCCACTTCACTGCATATCCATATAAAGTCCTGGTACCATTTTCAGATTCTCTAATTTCAATCCCACTAGTTACCAGTTCCCTCTTCTCCGTCTGCTCCATCGTCATCACCTCCTTCGCTAGTAACGTTTCCTTCTTTAACTAAAGCTGTATCCAATCTTCGAATTGGTTTGTCTCCACCTTCTATAGGACCTAATGACAAGATTGAACGCCATTCATTAGGTGTCATAGCTCCTCTATCAACCATTTGAACGAGATTCATCTTAGTAGACATAGAAGCGTATTGAAGACTTGAAGCTTCGTATATTATTTTGTTTCCAAACCCTCTTTCTCGACGAGAAAAAAGCTTGCGGGTCATTTCACCTGCAAACTGCATTGCTAATGGTTCTATTTCAGATTCGTAGTATGCATTCCACTCATCTTCTGTGTACTTACTTTGTATAATTTGTTCATTTGTATTGAAGAAGTTATAAATCCTTTGAGTCGTTTCTTGCATTTGCTTAGAATCTGGAACAAAAGCTTCTGGCTTAACTTGTTCTAAGTCATAACGTGGATCAGATGAGGCAGCTCCACCGTTAACATTATCGATACTTAAATAATTGTTAACAAAGTTTTTCACTTGTGTATCAATGTCTTCTTGCTTTAAAACAGACTTGAATTTCAATATCCATTTCACTACTGCGCTATTTTTAATTGCTTTGACAATCCCTTGATCGGTAGTTGTAACAATTTCCATCAACGATGATAACGCTTCGCCTGGATGTTCACCAAAGAAATCATTCTCATTGAAATCTTTTCTAAGATGAATAATGTCTGTATAAGGAACCGTCATTTGCTTTCCATTTTTAAAATAAAACTTTAAGAAAATATCGCCTTGTGCCCCTTCTACAACTTCGACATTCGTACAAGGGATAGGATAAATCTCAGAAGCATAACCAAGTTCATCGCGTTTAATATAAGCAAAAGCATTATGATTAAGTTCTAATTGTACTGTCATTTTCTCTTGGAACATCTGACCTGTCATTAATAGATTCGGTTCTTCCAAAAGAAATCGCATATAGGAGTCAGGATTCACCTTAAACTCAGTCGAATTGTCTCTGATATGTTTAGCAATTAACTTGCCGACTGCTTTTGCTTTAGGGCGTATACAGGCTCTGATAATATCACTCTGATAAATATCTCCATTCCACGAAAAAAAGACTCCTCCATTGTCGTTTATCATTTCCAAACGAGTCGTGGTAGGGGCTTGTTTCCTGCCAAATATCTTATCGAATAATCCCAATTTCTCACCTCCCTCTTAGATCATATTGAGATAATCATTACGCTTTTCTTGAAGAACTACATATGCATTTAAAAGTGCCGCTGCGCCATCGATACGGCGACGCTGATTTTTAGTTTTATTTGGCTGTATGTTCAAATTCTTATCAATGTCAATTGCAGTATTAGAAAGACACCATTTATCTAAAGGGTTGTTATTATAATTTACTAGTTTCGATTCTAAGTCGGCTCCTAACAGCTTCATAGGGCTAGAAAGTGTTTGTTTACCTTGCGCGATTGGAATCATAGACTCTTTACCAAAATAACTTTCCATTTCTTCAACCCAGTACTTAGCGGACCATCTATCATAACCAATCCAAGGAAGATAAATGCCACACTCATCTCGTATTTCTAAGAACCACTCAGTAACAAATTTATAGTGCACAGAATTTCCTGGTGTAGTCCTTAATAATCCTTGATCGTACCATAAATCATACGGGATTTTATCTTCTTTACTCCTTTGTTCAAGTAGATCCTCAGGAAGCCAATACATTTGTTTAACGTAAATTTGTGGATCGTTCGGAACCATAAAAATAACCTTCGCTGCGGTAAGGTCTGTTGTAGAAGATAAGTCACAACCACCAATACCGTAAGAAGGTTTTAGTTCTGCTATATCAAAAATAGCTGGGTTATTTAATTGTTCAAAGGTTAACCAAGCTTCTGTTGATGTTTCTCGAATATTAAAGTCTTTGGTTAGCAAGTTCTTTACTAATAATGGATTCGCTTTTGCTTTTTCAACCTTACTTCTTAATTGATCAAGATTTTTAATCGTACCTAGTCCAGGATTAGCCTTCTTCCAACAAGATTCATCAATCCATTCTTCCCGTTTATCCAGTTCATAAATAATCGGAAGGGTTCTTTCATCGTGGTAACCGTCTGGATCATCGTAACCATTAATAATACGTTCAGCTTCTTCATACTTAATATCAAAGATGCCTTCTCGAACAGTTCCTGCAGTTGTTGTAATGATGGAGATTGGTTGTTCACGTGCTGTCATACCATCAACAATAACGTCATAAAGGTTTTTGTCCTCGATTGCGTGCAACTCATCGATTAAAGAGCAATGAACGTTAAGACCATCTAATGTATTCGAATCGCTTGATAGAGGCTTAAATGAACCATCATTAAAGTCTGAAATCATTTCAGCTACTAACGTTCTAATACGTTTGCTAAGCACGGGAGATTTCTTGACCATTCGTTTCGCTTCGGACCATATAATTTTAGCTTGGTCTTTTTTCGTAGCCGCACTCACAATTTCTGGTCCTGCTTCACCGTCAGCAACCATCAAATAAAGAGCAACAGCAGAGCCCCAAGCAGATTTCCCGTTTTTACGTGCAACGATTAACATGAACTCGCGGTATTTTCTTATACTATCTATTTTATGGACAAAACCAAAAAGGGCGGCGGTCATTGCTTTTTGCCATAACTCTAGTAAGAATGGTTTACCTCCCATTTTACCTTTACTGTGTTTGCAAAAGTTTTCAATGAACTCTATTGCATGATTTGCTCGTTTTGCGTTATATTCCCATTCAATATTTGAGTTATTTAAATCATCGACAAGTTTTTTATAAACTCGTCTTACTTTGTTTGATACAATCTCTTCTCCACTTTCGATTTTGTACCAGTATTCTAAAATAGGATTATAAGATAATGGATATTCTTTAATCACGTTTATTCACGAATGAATCAAATCCATCATCTTTCTTTTTCGGTTCTGGTGGTATTTTAGGAACATAGTCGCCAAGTTGTTTCATAATAGATTGGTAATTTTTATTCATTGATATATACCGCCGAGCCTGCGGGCGTTCTCTTTCATACGGCTCTTGATTTTCTGATTGTGAAAACATTTCATCATATCCGTTTTCATCTAAGTCTTTTCGGATATCTTCAAGTCGAACTCTTAAGTCAGCTGCTTCAACAATTAACCCCTCTACTACCAAGAGGGTATCTTTTGGCATCTCTTTGTATATCCGTTTAAGTCTAAGTATTTCTTTTCTAACACGTTCTTCTTTTGTTAATTCTTTCTTTCTCGCCATAAATAACACCTCATCTCTTTCGTTTTGGGGTAGGGGGTCACACGGAATGACCTGTGTGTTACATGAAGCTCCCCCCTCGGTCCCTATCAGATTTAAAAATAAAATTTTTATAGGGGGGCTTGGGCTATTCTGAATATCCAGTAACCTTTTCTTTTATAATCTGCTGCGCTTGTTTAATTGCAATAATTAATCTTTCATCAGCTACATCATTAATTAATTGATTTTTTAATACATCAAGCCATACATAAACCAATGCATTATTCATATCATTAACCTCATCATCTTGATTAGCGTTCACTATATCTATGTATCCGCACTGATCACAATGGATTGTATAATGATCAAATACATTATCACAATAAACAGGGATAACTCTCATACTCTTATTACATTGAGGACAAGAAGCATTTAGATGATTGTTCGTACTTTGTACCATTACTCATCTCTCCTAATCAAATCTCCATTACTATCAAACATTACACCTTCTACAACTGGACTGTTCTTCTCATGATGTTCACGGTTATGACAGTCCTGGCACAATAGTTCTAGATTACTAAAGCTTAATGTAATCTCTGGATCATTAATGGTCTCAGGTGTTATGTAATCCTTGTGATGAACTATCTTCCCTGGGTCTTTACATCTTTCACATAAGCCATGCCTGAAATTGAAATACGAATCCCTGCACTTCTTCCATGCTGTTGACTTATAAAACTTCTTTGCATATTCCTTTGCCATTCACCCACCCTCACTCCTTATCTTCCCTGGTCTCTTTCAACTGTCTCATTTCTTTTATTACTAACTTATCATTATCAGTCATTTCCTTTACTTCCCTTGCTTTTATAAGTTGAGTTGCAACCACCAAGCAAAGTATGAATCCCATTCCAAACCCACAAAAGATGTTTAACATCGCTTCATCACTTCCTCTTTAAAATAAAATAAGACGCTGTACCGATCACGGCAGCGCCTAAGATAGTATTTCACTCGCTATCTTGCCATCCTGTGTGCCACTGTGTTTTACACTTCCAACACGAATACGTTCTTTTTCTTTTATTTTTTGTGAAAAGCCCGCCGATTTTTGATTGTATTGTTCCTATACAAAATTCACCACATGTCGGACAAATGTTACTCGTATCCGCCGCTGGCTTAATTCTCCCTTTTCTCGGTGCTTTGATAATACGTTTCATAAACACCTTCCTTTTTACATAAGAAAAAGCCACATCTTATTTGATGTGACTTCTTATGAAACTTTATTTTATTTTTTCTTTTGATTGTTCCAATTCCTTCAATTGCTCTAAGACTTGATTAGTTTCTTCTAATCCGCTTTTGATTTTTTGAATCAGTTCTTCTTTTTCCTGTTCTTGTTTTTCAATGGCTTCATTTACTACATTGTTTATCCCTTGACCAAATTCAGAAAAAGCTTTAATGTTCTCCATACTTTTTTGAATTTGCTCAATTAACTCGATTAAATTTTGATTCGGATTATGCATTTTATCATCTCCTCTCAGCCAAACAATATTCGACAAAAGAAGATGATTTCCTGCTTATAACTTCTTCATTTTACATAATAAAAAGAGCAACCATGCATCAGTTGCCCTTTTTCTCAAAACTCTATGCTATTACTATAAATACGGTAAATGAAGTTTTTACTCTCTATCGAAGAAAATAAAAAACCGCTACCTCAATTGGATAACGGTCTTTCATAAATAGACAAGTCATGTGTACTTCATATTTCATTAAGTTTGGTTAAGGTGCTTTCACGCCTCTTTCAATCGCTAAACAGTATATGACTTTCTCTAATACATATGCCCCAACATTAGCGACTGAAAGAAGAGCAAAAGCTCTCCTGTATCAACGGGTTTCATTCAACCTGCACCATTAATCTGGTTACGGATTTTTTAATGTACCGTCAATATGAACCGTTTAGAATTCAAGAATTAACATTGTGAGTTGTGTTTTCCGCCACTTCTCACAATACAAATATATCATACTGAATCCAAAACAACCGGCACATTTGCGGTCAAAAAGCGGTCACGACTCTGCCACTTTATTTTAATTCGCCAATAACCTTTATTTCCCTAGACAAGCTCATTGCAACAACCATAAAAAATAAATTGGATTACTATTAAGATATTATGCTTGTTCTGATTGTTGAACATGTAATGGAGGCGGAATAATCCAGCCTTTTTTCTTATTCAGACGAAGCAAAATAGCTCCAGCTTGTGCTTTTTTCATATGGAATTGACCAAACATCATTCCTACATCTTCTCGAAGAGATTGTCCCATAGCTTGGCTACATGCTACTAATCCAGCAGCAAGATCCATAGAAACTTTAGTTGCAATTTCTGCATCATTAATACGAGCACCAGGAGGAATCGTTTCAATAGATGCAACTGGTCTTTCTGGAGGTGCTGGTGGTAATGCAACACCATTTAATTTTAATAAATTTTTTAATTCTTCAACTTCTGATTGGATATCGTTCTGTACAAGATTTTCTAAAAATTTCTTTAAATCGTCGTCTCCTGTGTGGTTAATAAGAACTTGATAGCCAGCAATTGCACCTTGTGCCGCTGCAAGATAACTCCAAATCCCAAAGACTTCTCCGTAGTGCATTGGTTCATTTTGTGGATTTCCACTTAAAATACCCATTAAAATATTCCTCCTTAAAGAAATTAAACTCTTAACAAAAATGCTTACTATAGAAAAAATTTTCCCAACCATGTTCCTGATTAAAGAAAATAAGTTCTTATAACTCATAAGGAACACCTTACCCAAATATAGTAATTACACCTTATAGAATGTACTGTTACAAAAAATTTATTCTTATAAATAACACATATATTTCAATTAACATAATCCATTATTATCAGTACTTTTAATAATAGAAATTAAAGATATTTATCATAATTTTAACTCAAATGGATTTATAATATTCTTAAACGAATATTGTCTAAAGGAACGGGAGACATTACTAAATATGAAAGGAGGGAAAACCATGAAGAAAAAATTGTCATCTATTTTAGGTGCCCTATTACTAACTATTATGGTTTTTGGTACAAGTGTCCATGCTGAATACGATGGAAATAATATGGATAGAGTTAACAATAATGATATTACAACTCGAGTTAATGACAATAACATGAATAGAGTTAATAATGATACTAGAACTCGAAATGTGAATACAACAAATGATTTGAATAATGATCGTGATGATAATAATAATTGGGCGTGGCTTGGTTTATTAGGACTAGCAGGTTTATTCGGTCTTAGAAGAAAAGAAAAAGAACCTGAAACACGTTAATGTAGAACATTGCATTTAACTTTAAAAGATACTTATTTATCAAAAGAATGCAAAATGAATAAACTATGAATCGCCTTTAATAAGGCGATTCATACTGTTGAAAAACAATCTAGTCAATAGACAAAACCTGAAAATTTCGATAAAATCTCCTCGTGAATGAAATGAAGCGAGGAGATTTTTTATGTACGTTACATATTCCATGAAAGAAATTGAAGAAAATCGAAAGTACTATGAAATGATGTATGATGCTTCGCATCATTTAGTAAAGATGGATCAAGTGATGGATTGGGATTTTGTGACAAGGCGATTGGAAGTGTTCTATCCACATCGTATCGGTCGACCAACGAAAGATCCGATTATGTTAGTGAAAATCTTATTAATTCAGTATTTGGAAGGCTTTCGCTCGGTTCGTTTTACATGTAATCAAGTAAAACAGAATGCGACGTATCGTTGGTTTTTAGGGATTTCCTCGAATGAGAAGATTCCAGATCACTCAACAATCTCTAAGTTTCTCTCGCAACGTCTACGAAATGCGACGTTTTGGGAGGAGCTTTTTCAGCATTGCCTTCGTGTGATTCAACAAGAAGGGTTTATCGCAAACGAAACATGGGTGGCGGATGAAACAGAATTAAAAGCGAATGCGAATAAGCGTGTACGCGAAATCTTGGCGGAAGAAAAAGTAATAGAAGAAAAAGATGAGGATTTAGTGATGATTAACGATCACCGTGTGCGTCATGGGAAGAAACCTTTACAAGCGAAAGGCTCAAAAATAGAAGAAAAACAGACAAACATTAGCCCTGTAGATTCTGACGCTCGCTTGTCCGTCAAACACGATCAACGCGGACGCTTTGCCTATTTTGAGCACCGTATCGTGGATTCGCTTCATAACTTTATCATCGCCACAGATGTCACCGCCGCGAATGTGCCTGGGCATCGTAAATTGATCGGACAAGTTGAACGGTTAAATCAATTATTGGGGAAGTATGCGAAAGAAATCGCCCTTGATTCAGGCTACTACAACGCTTCCCTCGCGCGAAGGTTGTTTCAACGTGGCTTCTTCGTCTACATGTCTTATCGTCGATTTACAACGAAGGATCATCCAAAGTGCCGTCGTTATCAATTTAAACAAGTAAACGAGGATCTCTACGCCTGTCCTTGCGGTGTACCGTTTTATTATAAAACAACGAATCGTCAAGGTTATCATGAATTCAGACCACCTAAAGGAAGTTGTCAATCCTGTCCATTTGCGAAAAAAGAAAACCAAGATCGTGTGTTGCGAATTTCTATCCATCAAGAAATTTACGATCAGTTAAGAGAACAGCGCTTATCAATAAGAGGAAAAATTCTCCGTTCCGTTCGTCCGTCTACGGTTGAACTGAGTTTCGCACATAGTAAAGAACTCCACGGTTTGCGCTATGCACGATACCGTGGAGTTCAAAAGGTTAAAGTACAAGTTTTGATGACCGCCATCATACAAAACTTAAAAAAGTGGACCAAACTACGCTCGCTTAAGCAAGTTGGTTTACACCTAACACATCAAATTATAGAAGAAACCATTCTATAAAACAAATAGAAATCAAGAAAATGCCAAAAAAATTCGGCATTTTCTTAACATAATCTTTTTTCAACAACGTGAATCGCCTTTAATAAGGCGATTTTTTATTTTTTCAAAATCAATAATAATTACATAAAAACGGATACTATTAATCGGAAACAATGAATTTCTTAACTTGATGGTAATGAAGCGTTACGTCCATTTGACGAACTACGCTTCTTCTTTTTATGCCGTTGCTTCACTTACCCATATCTTATATTGTGGATTTCCACTTAAAATACCCATTAAAATATTCCTCCTTAAAGAAATTAAACTCTTAACAAAAATGCTTACTATAGAAAAAATTTTCCCAACCATGTTCCTGATTAAAGAAAATAAGTTCTTATAACTCATAAGGAACACCTTACCCAAATATAGTAATTACACCTTATAGAATGTACTGTTACAAAAAATTTATTCTTATAAATAACACATATATTTCAATTAACATAATCCATTATTATCAGTACTTTTAATAATAGAAATTAAAGATATTTATCATAATTTTAACTCAAATGGATTTATAATATTCTTAAACGAATATTGTCTAAAGGAACGGGAGACATTACTAAATATGAAAGGAGGGAAAACCATGAAGAAAAAATTGTCATCTATTTTAGGTGCCCTATTACTAACTATTATGGTTTTTGGTACAAGTGTCCATGCTGAATACGATGGAAATAATATGGATAGAGTTAACAATAATGATATTACAACTCGAGTTAATGACAATAACATGAATAGAGTTAATAATGATACTAGAACTCGAAATGTGAATACAACAAATGATTTGAATAATGATCGTGATGATAATAATAATTGGGCGTGGCTTGGTTTATTAGGACTAGCAGGTTTATTCGGTCTTAGAAGAAAAGAAAAAGAACCTGAAACACGTTAATGTAGAACATTGCATTTAACTTTAAAAGATACTTATTTATCAAAAGAATGCAAAATGAATAAACTATGAATCGCCTTTAATAAGGCGATTTTTTATTTTTTCAAAATCAATAATAATTACATAAAAACGGATACTATTAATCGGAAACAATGAATTTCTTAACTTGATGGTAATGAAGCGTTACGTCCATTTGACGAACTACGCTTCTTCTTTTTATGCCGTTGCTTCACTTACCCATATCTTATATTGTGTGTAACTGACGGAAACGCTGAATCCCTTGATACTAGTAACTTTATGAGACTTTTTATTTCGAGTTACACAATACGAAATTTATGAGTAACTGTATAAAACAAAAAAGAAAAAACAATGATTAGATTTTGAACCTAGTCATTGCTTTATCCATTGCATCTTGATTTACACCTATATAACGAAGTGTTACTTTCTCAGATGAATGATTGAATATCTCCATAAGCAAAGCAATGTTCTTTGTTTGCATGTACATATGATATCCGTAGGTCTTTCTCAGAGTATGTGTACCTATTTCATCTAATCCGAACTCTGCTGCAGCTCCACTTAATATCTTATATGCCATGCTACGGCCGATAGGACGATTCTTAGCTTGTCTGCTTTGCAATAGATATTCATCATCTTCCCTTTCTTCATTGAACCACTTAAGCTCTCTTTTTAGTGTAGATGTAATTTGAATTCGTTTTTGTTTACCCGTTTTCTTTTCTCGCATAGATATATGACTACCTTTGACATCACCTACCTTCAACTTTAAAATATCACTGATTCGTAAACCTGTATTAATTCCCATAATGAATAAAATATAATTACGATCATTCTTTTCCTTAAAGTACTCTTTTAGCTGTTGTATTTGCTCTGGATCACGTATTGGTTGAACAAAATTCATTGATCATCCCCTCCATAATGTTCTTCTATCTCATACACTTCTAATCTAAGAGCAAAAGCCAACTTATAAAATGCTCTGGATTTATTACGTCTATACGTGCGCTCACTCATGCCAATCTTGTTATAAACCATATAATCAAAGACTTCTTCATCTTCTAAATAACGCTTTACAATAATATCTCTTTGATTCTTACTAAGGCGACTTACTGCCTGGTCAATTCGAAAAGACATCTTCTCTAACCATTCTTCCCTTTTACTTTGTTGTACATTTGCTAGCGCTACGTCTTCTAAAGGTTTGCCAACTGCATGTGTAGGCCCATGTTCTCTAATTTCATAAGAAGGAGTGACTTTCATTTCTTTACGAATCATTCCAAACTGCCTGTATATCCGTACACTTTCAAGAACACCTTCCAAACGTTCCTGTGTTGCTGCGCGATCAATTTTTGGTAAGAAAGATAATTGTTTAGTCATGTAAGACCACTCCTTATTATTTTTAATTACTTTTGTCTTAAAGCTCCACGTCTACGTTCATAACGTGGTCCACGAATCCCCATCAAATCTTCAATGTCACGTGTGCTCAATTTCTCTTTTCTTTTTTTCTTCTTTTTCTTTTTTACTTGATTCGCTTGCTTTTTCCATTCACGTAACTGATCTTTTAATGCTTTCATTCCCCACATCTCCCTTTTATAAAATAAAAAGGACACCAATCCATAGTGCAGCAATTGTTACTGCTCTAATGATCTGGTGTCCTCTAGTTTTCTAGCCGGACTATATTTATATGTAATGTGATATCGTCACTATGAGGTAGCTTATCATTTCAAAATACCGATCTGTACAAAGATATTTCTCCATGCATTTGCAACTCTATATTTATCAACCGATTTCGCACGACGTAAAACAGCTTTTCTCATCTTTCTTTTCTTTAGGCTAGTCATTACCCTCTTCTCCTCTCTACAAATGGATTATTTTGTTAAGAACTTTATTCCAATTTATAACCGCTATCTTTTTCTTTTATTTTCCATTAAAATTAAATAAAAATATTTTGATAACATAGGAGAAAGCTATGAAACATAACATCAATCTATGGTCCTTTATTTGTTCCTTGATTTGTATTGGTTTATTCTGTTTATATTTTGAAATTCCATCTGAAATATTCAAATTTTTTACAGATTCACTACACATTCACCCTTTATTCATTTTACTAGTTTTAACAATAGGAACTTTTTTTGCTGGCATTAAAGGGTTTTCTAAGATGAATAATTGGATTGCGATGCTTAGAAGCGTAGCAACAGTCTTACTAACATTGTCATTATCAGTGTTTTTAACACTAACTTTGATCGTGGGCTATGCATTAAGTTAAACGTAGTTCTTCACGAATAAAACCCAATATTCCGTCAATACTATAGACAACCCATTTCTTAACCATATTCCATGGTTGGAGCAGTTAGCTTTTGCTAGCTGCTCTTTTATTTGTGACAAAATGAAATTTTTATTAAGTTCACTTTCACTCCCGCATAACATTTCCAACTCCGTTTATACTATAGCTGTAACTTAAAGTTACAAACCATTGCTGTAAGCGCGGCGCTTCTTTTGTACAACAGGCAGTTAGCTATGGAGTTAGCTGCTTTGTTGTGCAAAATGAAGTTTTTGTTCATTTATACCTCAATAATCTCAAATTCCTGAGACGTATCCGCATGCCACATTTGAACGAATTCAGCATGTTCTTTTGGCGGATGCTTTTCCGCTTCTTCTGTGGTCTTAACATCGCTAAAGTGATAAGCGTCTGGATTGTAGTTGCCATTGTGTTTAAGATATTTCTTTGTTTTCACGTTTTGGATTACATACTTCATTTCCCATTTCCCCTTTGTTCATTATTTTGTAAAATCTATTTATCAGATCTTCTAAAATCACGTGTTACACTTAAAAAGTAGATCTGTCATATTCGGCAATCTAACACCCTTAGTAGCTCTAGCTTACCCTGGCTAGGGCTTGTCTTATTTGGACACATTTACCATTTTTATTTCCAAGAAATTCATGTTACGATTTCTTTGTTGAGTACGACACATCTCAGCTGTACGAAGCCCTGTAACATTTCCTGCAGGGCTTCTTTTATTTGATTAGTCGTAAATTTGCAGGAATTTCCTCTTTTAACCTTGCGATTTGTTTTTCCATTTCCAAAGACCTCCTTTGCTACTAAAATAGCGTTTTTGTTCAAAGTGATATGCCTTATTTATTTGGACATATTTACCAATATTATTTTTCGAAAATTCATGTTACGGTTAATCAGTCGAGTACGTCATTACTTGACGATTACCCTTAGAAACCCTGTAGATAAACGGGGTTTCTTTTATTTAAATAAGGATTTTGTTCAAATATTAGATAGATGTTAATATTCTTAATAAAGGAGGTCTATTAATGAAAGAATTATGGGAAAAGATTTCTTTAGTTATTTTCATAGCAATTTTCCTTTTAATAATTTTATATTTTGTTGGTATGTCACTTTTTTGGAATCAGCCCTAAATTAAGCCCAGCAGTTAGCTTTTGCTAGCTGTTCTTTCTCTGTGAAATAACGCTTTTATATGAAACCCGTACACATTGTTGACACATCCACTATCACAATCCCCTGAAAATTCGTGATAATATTAATTTGTTGAATACGCCAAATTTCGACATCGCACGACAACAATATCTCCTTTATCGAATCCCTGTCCCCCAGGGGTTTTTCCTTTTATTCATTACTTTTTGTTTCACTAAATTTTCATCCTGAACAAAATTCAAATTGTATTAATATCCGACCGCTAATCTATTTAAATTTTCTTCATTCTTTTCTTTATACATTTGAACTACATCATCAAACGTGTACCCTTCATGTCTAATGATTTTGAACCAAACATCTAATACAGCAAGTAAATCCTTTTTAATCCCCTTAACATCATGACAAACAACTTTGTTAAACATATGGCTTGCGTATTTATCCATAAAGAAGAACATCTTATTAACATTAGAAAATCCGCTTGGCGTTATGAATAATTCTTTCATTTCTACATCCAATTTGTATTCAATAGCAATAGAGAGTACAAAATGAAGCGAATCAATCATTTCTTCTAAGAAACTATCTTTAATTACCTTGTATTGTGTGGACCATCGTTTGAATCCCCTAGTATCATTCCACGCTTCATGAATCTCAACTTTTAAAGCAAATACTTTATCTTGGAGTACAGCCACATGATCATTGTAGTTTTGCGGATATTTTGCTTTAATATCCTGATCTAATACCTTTTGCATTTTGAATAGCTCTGATAAATTAATTCCTTTATTGTTCATTACATATCAACTCCAAACTTTATTTATAAAAATAATTATTTTATCTTTTCAGTAAACTTAGTGTCCACACGATCAACTTTTCCATTAAGCCAAACAGCAACTTGTTCACCGTATCCACTAGATGGTGGTTCTACTGCAATTACACGACCATCTTTCACAACGTAAATTTTATTATTTGTAACATCAATCTCAACTTTCACAGACGCATCTCCCTTTTCTTATTTCATATACTCAACAACGTTAGGTTTAAATCCACTTTCTAAATGAATCCTTACCGGAATAACTTCCTTATGATCTCTTGCTGCTTTACACAATTCTTCAGCGGTTTCCCAGTTAAATAATTTGTCCCGTGCTCTTTGGAAACGCCATATTCCCATTGTGTAATCTTCAAATGTTTCATACCGATCATCTGGATTCGTTGTGCGCGGAAGCTCGTCTGTACTTTTAGCATTATTAGGAATCTGCACGCGTACATCTGTGTATGTAATCTTTCCAGTCCCTCTTTTCACACTGGCTTTTAATACATCGAATTGAATAATTTCCGGCTCTACATCAAAAATATTTAACTGTTTAGCCATTTGCATCTACACCCCTTATTAAATTAGTAGTCTATAATTTAAACCGCATAAACTCCTTTTCTTGTATCCTTAACAATCCGTTCGGCTTCTCCTTTTTGAAGAAGGAGGTCCATTAATTCTTTTGCTCCTTCCTTACTAAGAGCAATTCGTCCACCCAACAACTCCACATTGTCATTGGAAAGCTTGCCTGTCACGAAGCAAGCTTTTTTAACTGACACGTTGTTCATGGTTTATCCCTCCAAACCTCATTTCAGCTTCTTTAAGACACTTTTCAAAATCCAGCCACTCTTGCGATTGCTTTCTCCGTTCCACACTTCCTACTTCACAAGAACATGGTTCGACTATCCAAGTTCCTAAAAATGGTGAACTATATACTTTACCAGCGCCATTACATGAGCACATCGCAATTCCTCCTTTGTTTTATTCCGTTCTATAGTTAAAATGGCAACTCTTTCCGACGTCTATCCGGTGTATTTTTGAATGTCATAGCGGACTTGCATCCAAGTATCCTAGAGGTAATCCGTTGATCATAACAATATGTAATGGCTGCACCTACTAGATTTGTAGCAATTCCATTCGCTTTACCCTGTCTTCCGTCAAAAATTGTCATGTAAGTGTCGTTCATATATTTTGTTGCTCTTTGAAGATCAGCAATATTCCCTTGTCCTTTTTGGTTATGGAACTCTACAGCTTTCAAGTTGATATCCCGGTAATCTCCTAAAGTTGAGCCAAAATCATCAAAAATAACTACATCTGCATCAATTATCTTTTGAATATAATCATCCTCAGACCGTTCGGAATCTTTCTTGAATGTCGCTTTTAATTTTTTGAATAAGATACCTTCGCTTACGAATAAAACTGTTTGCAATCCGCTCTCATTAATTTTCTCAGCTATCGCATGCATTAAATGACTTTTTCCTCGTCCAGCATCTCCTGAAGCTACTAAGGTATATTTCATTTTGTTTATAAAATTATGAGCATGTGTTTTTGCTTGATTTTTATTGTTTATTTCTTCATCACATTTCGGTATAAAACTATCAAACGTTGCATTCATGATAGTAGGATCACTAATCAAACTATGGTTATGGAAAAATGCTTTTCTTTTGCGTTCTTCTTCGCCTTTGTAATACTCGTTACATTCCGCATACAATCTATCGTGATCTTTTTGTAAATAACACTTAGGACAAACTTCCTCGTCTTGAAATATCATTGTTCGCTGTTTAATACCTTTTTTTTTACACACTTCGCATAGATTAGAAGTCAAATTCAGTTTCGTTGTAGTAAGCCGCTCCATTGTTGGCAATAGTGTCATTAGCTTTCGCTCCTTTTTTAGAATTCATCTGTATTGTTAGTTGATCAAATTTTTCACGTAGCTTTTTAGCTGATAAGATATTACCTTGCCAAAACGCATCTGCTTGGCACCAATCAATAATGTCTTTAATCTCTTGTGGTTCGCGATTATCTTTTTCACGCATTAACCTAAAGTCATTAGACCAGGAATCAAGGCTAGGTTCCTTTTGTTTTGGGTTATTACCCTTAATCTTTTCAAAAAGATATTTAGCAGCATTGGTGTCGCAAGTTTCAAACTTGTGACGGGAAGTCTTCTCTTTCTTTTTATCTTTATCTATATCTAATTCTTTATCTTCTTCTATATCTGTAGCGTGAACTTGCGTGACTGGAACGTGACCGTCACGTGACATACCTAATAAAACTTGTTGCTCACGTTCACGTTGTTTTTGCTTACGCAATCTGTTCTGTTCCCGTATCTTTTCTAAGCCATCAACATTCTGATGTTTCTCCCAGTTTGAAATGCAAATGTATTGATCATCTGTAATTTCAATCATTCCAAACTGTTTAAATGTTTGCAGCGCTAGCCTAACTGTTGCGATAGGTCTATTAAAAAGTGTTGCGAGCATTTCGTCTGTATAAGGAATGTTTTTACTAAGGAAAATATATCCACTTGCATTTGTCTTACCAGCCTGTGCTAGTAACCTAATCCATATAATGAGTAAAGTATCCGCTTCAGGCATACTCTCAATTAAACGGATTTTTTCATCCTCAAACATGCTAGTTGATAACTTTATCCATTTAACTTCTGCCATTTTTATTACCTCCGTACACAAATCGCCATATGTGATTCTCCGCTTTCAATAATTTCTTGAACCTCATAATCCGGATAACCCACACTGAAATATTGTTTAATCATCTGATTTAATTCTTTTTCATTTTTACTTGTTCCCAAAATTTCCGAGGTAACAGTACTTGATAAGGAACTAGATTTATCTGCATGTACTACTTACTCACTTTCCGTGATATACTAAATTAAAGTGTTTTTTCTAAGATACCCATTGCCGTGGGTTTCTTTTTTATGCATTTTGCACATATTCAATGATGTTCACCACTTTTCCGAATAAGAGCGTTTAAGCACACGAACCGATTCTCAATAAGACGTCGCTGCTTTTTATTTGGTAATTTGTAATGAGCCAGTAGCTTGAGATAGTCAGCTACTTTTACGTTGTTGTAGTTGATTATTAGATTCATTGGTTATCACCTCTTCCATTGAGATAATGAAAGTTTTGTTCTAAAAACTCGCGCATTTCTTTCGCCTTGAACATCCAACGCCCACTGCTTTTATTATTCGAAATTTCTTTCATCTCATTTTGGAACCTTGGATTAAATAGAATGTTTTCCGCTATCCAGTCATACTTACGATTTGTTTCTAACTTTAAGCGTTCCATGTTCCACCATGTTCCGATCCCCATTTCTTCTAAAATACTTTGAACCTTTTGTTCCGCTAGATTACGAACATATTCTTCGTCAATAGCAACATTTACAACCGCTGTTCCGTTCATTAGGTATCCTCCCTTAAACCATCGGTCTCCAACCGTTAATAAAGTTCAGTGCTTCATTGAAATCTTTCTTCAAGATGTCACGATAACTGTTTACATTGAATGCATCTTTCAAATTACGTCCTAGCAATCCGAATAACTTTCGAGTAGAATCATGTACATCTCTATCTACATGTCCGTATTCCCATAAGAAGTAAATCCGTTTAGCTTTTACTTTTTCAATTACTCGTTGTTGCCCATAATCAACAGTAAGTTGCTTTTCAACCACCTGTTCCAATGAAGAAACTCTTTTATTCAAGTTACTAGTTCCTGCCGCTAACAACTCTATTTGACCGAATGTATCCCTAGGAATTTCCATCTTTTTTTCAATATGTTCTTTCATCCTTTTAAATTCTCGCAGAAATTCTACTTTCATTTTCATAGCTTCTGGAGTCACGTATGACATCGCAACAATTACGAACGCATCTTCTGTTAAAAGATATTTTTTATACCTCTGTTTATTTTGAGGATGTTGATATTGGGTCTGCCCAAAGTTGAGCATCCCCCATTTTATTTCATTAGCTTCCGCTAGCTTTTCTAATTGAACCTCGATATCACGAATTACATTTTTATGTTCTTTTCCAAACATTTCAGCAACAGTTAAACTATCTGTTACAACCTCTCCATTATTGTCAAAAACTAATTTATTATTTTGTATTTCGTCATTTACTACCGCTAAATTTCCCATTATGAAACCTCCTTGTTACCATTATTTTTTTCAGACCAACAGGAAACTAAAAAGAACTTAAAGTTCGATTTGTTACTAAAAAAAATATCATCAATGTTCATATCAAAGAACTTTGCAATTTTCTTAGCTGTTTCCATTGATGGATTCCTTTCTTTTCGATCAATCATTCGGATATATCTTTCAGTAACTCCACAATAGACTGCAATTTCTTTATATAAGTTTCCTTGTGAGAAGCTTATTTTATTTTTCATGTAATCATCCTCCCAAAAAGAACTATATGTTCTAAATATAGAATATAGAACTTTTTGTTCTATGTCAATGCAAAAAAGAACATTTTGTGCTAAACTTTAAAAAAAGTGAACAATTAGTTCAATTAGAGAGGTGAACAATATGATAGGTCTTAGAATAAAATCTTTGAGAAAAAAAGAAAATTTAACACAAAAACAACTAGCTGAAAAGATTGGAGTCTCCCAAAGAATGATAGGCTATTATGAATCCGAAGAAAGATTTCCTCCACATGATGTGCTAACTAAATTAGCTGATTGCTTTTCAGTCTCCGCCGACTATTTATTAGGTAGAGCTGTTACGGATCAACCAAAAGAGCAATTAACACAAAAAGATGAGAAAGATATAGCAAAAAGAATGGAAGAAATAAAAAGAGACCTTCAAGGTGAAGACGGCTTAATGTTCTCTGGTGAACCTATGAGTGAGGAAGCTGTTGAATCATTATTAGATGCAATGGAGTACATCGTGAAACAAACAAAAGTAATCAATAAAAAATACGTTCCTAAGAAATATCGTAATAACGACAAGAACTGATGCGAGCTTAGGAGGGAAAACATTGAAATTCGTCATAAGAGATCTAGTCACACAACTTTGCACAAAATATAACACGAAAAATCCCTTTGAGCTTGCTGATTGTTTAAATATCATTGTATTTTTTCATGATTTACATGAAGAAATTAATGGTTTTTACAAATGTGAAGAAGGAAATAAGTTTATCGCTATTAATAATAATTTATCAGAAACTATGCAAAGGACAGTTTGTGCTCATGAATTGGGACATGCTGTCCTTCACGAAGAAGTAAATACTCTATTCTTACGAAAAAATACTTTTTTATCTGTTGATAGATTAGAAATAGAAGCCAATACCTTTGCTGCATTTTTATTAATAGACAAAAATACCATTATTCCAGGTGATACAAAAAAATGTATAGCATATAAAAATAACATTCCTATAGAACTCTTAAAGTTTTATAAAATTTATTAAAAGAGGAAGTTGTTTTGATTATTGATTTAGCGATCGAAAGAGAAAAAAGAAAATCAACTTGTAAAATTGCCTATCGTTACGCGAGTTTACAAAGAAGATGGAGAAATTAAATACGAAATAGAAGGATATATAGACACACCTGTTTCTTGGTTAGAAGAAAAATAAAGGAGGGAAAATCATGGCATCTTTCCAAAAATACCAAACAAAAGATGGAGCTAAATGGCTCTACAAAATTTACACCACTATCGATCCGAAAACAGGAAAGAAAAAACAAACAACAAAACGTGGTTTTAAAACAAAGAAAGAAGCTCAACTTCATGCTGCGAAGGCTGAAACAGAATTAAGTAACGGGACTTTTATAGAAGATAAAAATGTGTTGATTTCTACATTTTTGAATGATTGGCTTATAACCTACAAAAAAGGAAAGGTTAGAAATCATACATACAATCTTCACAAAACAGCAATAAACAAACATATCGTTCCGTTTTTCGGACCGTATAAGGTATTCGATATTACACCTTCACTCTGTCAAAAATTCGTGAATCACCTTTTGGAAGAAGGGTATAGTGAAAATAGTGTTAAGAATTACACTGCGCCTTTAAAAGGATCTTTGCTCAAAGCTGTTGATTTGCAGCTTATTCAACAAACACCTTTCCGCGGAATTGTCATTGCTAAAAGTGATACTGAAGACAAAAAAATTAAGCATTTAGAAGGACAAGAAGTGAATACATTTGTTCAAACATTAAAAGAAACAGAACCTCATTATTTCTCGTTGTTCTTTACACTACTTCACACAGGAATGCGCAAGGGTGAGGCACTGGCTTTACGATGGGATGATATTGATTTAGAGGAAGGAACAATAAGTGTCCGTCACACCTTCACTTATGATTATAAAAACTTAGATAATCTATTCGCTAAACCCAAAACAAAAGCATCTTACCGTACGATAATCTTAGCAGATTTTTTAATCCAAACCTTAAAAAACCATAAACTTGAACAGAATAAATATAAACTAAAATTAGGAGGATTATACCATGATCTTTCATTAGTATTCGCACGTGAAAATGGACTTCCTTATCCAAAGTCTACTTTACAAAGAGCGATGACTCGCATTTTTAAAAAAGCTAATGTAACAAATATCACGATTCATGGTTTACGTCATACACATGCCGTTCTTTTATTAGATGCCGGATATTCAATGAAAGAAGTGCAAGAAAGATTAGGGCATGATTCAATTCAAATTACTTCTGACATATATGCCCACATTTCAAAAGAGATGAACAAAAAGAGTCTTAATAAATACGAAGCGTTTGCGAAACGCAACCTACTTTAAAAAGGTCATGGTATGGTCATGAAATAAATATGGTCAAAATATGGTCACAAGCTAAAAATAATTGATACCTCTCCCTTTATCCACGCATAAAAAAACCCTCAACACGTTATGTGTCAAGGGTTTGAGACTCCTAGTAAAGAGTCATATATTGATCGCGTTCCCATTGGTGAACTTGCGTGCGGAACATATCCCACTCAATTTCTTTCGCTTCGATGAAGTGCTCAAGTAAATGCTCACCTAATGCATTACATACGATTTCGTCAGATTGTAGTGTGATTAATGCTTGTGCTAATGTTGCTGGTAAATCAACGATACCTGCTTCTTCACGTTCTTCTTTTGTCATAACATAAATGTTACGATCTACTGCAGCTGGTGGCGTTAATTTATTTTTAATTCCTTCAAGACCTGCTGCTAGTAATACCGCCATAACTAAGTATGGGTTTGCCGCTGGATCAACGCTACGTACTTCTACACGTGTACTTACACCACGAGACGCTGGAATACGTACTAATGGACTACGGTTTTGTGCAGACCATGCTACGTAACAAGGAGCTTCATATCCAGGTACTAAACGTTTGTAAGAGTTTACAGTCGGGTTTGCTACAGCTGTAAATGATGGTGCATGTTTTAAAATACCTGCGATGAAGTGACGAGCATCATCACTTAATTGTAAGTCACCGTCTTGATCGAAGAATACGTTTTTTCCATCTTTAAACAATGATAAGTTACAGTGCATACCAGATCCATTCACTCCGAATAATGGTTTTGGCATAAACGTTGCGTGTAAACCGTGTTTACGAGCGATTGTTTTTACAACAAGTTTGAATGTTTGAATGTCATCACATGAGCGAATTGCATTTGCATATTTAAAGTCGATTTCGTGTTGCCCTGGTGCAACCTCATGGTGAGACGCTTCAATTTCAAAGCCCATTTCTTCTAGTTCAAGAACGATATCACGACGACAGTTTTCCCCTAGATCCATCGGCGCAAGGTCGAAGTATCCACCGTTATCGTTTAGTTCTAATGTTGGATTTCCTTTTTCATCAACTTTGAATAAGAAGAACTCTGGTTCTGGTCCAAGGTTGAACTCCGTAAATCCTAGTGCTTCCATTTCTTTTAGCATACGTTTTAAGTTGTTACGTGGGTCACCTTCAAATGGAGTGCCATCAGCGTTGTAGATATCGCAAATTAAGCGAGCTACTTTTCCTTTTTCAGCAGTCCAAGGGAATACTACCCAAGTATCTAAGTCTGGGTATAAGTACATATCAGACTCTTCAATACGTACAAATCCTTCAATAGAAGATCCGTCAAACATCATTTTGTTATCTAGAGCTTTTGTTAACTGACTAACTGGAATTTCTACGTTTTTAATACTTCCTAAAAGATCCGTAAATTGTAGACGGATATACTTTACATTATCTTCTTTTGCCAAACGGAAAATATCTTCTTTTGTGTACTTTGCCATTTTAAATTCCTCCTTAGTCCCTCTAAACACCTTCAGAATCAGTCATCTTTAGTGAAAAAACCTTGAAATATCACCTTGTCGTAATGAAGTTCGATTAAATCTGCCTGTATGCTGCAGTTCATCACGAAGAATTCTACGAAGCTCGGATTTTGAAATTTCTTTCGTTTCTTCTTTTATTTTCACTGCTTCTGTTTGATTTTCTTTCATTTGTAATACTTGTTTAATACCAGCCATATTTAAGCCTTGATCTAACAAATCTTTAATTTCTAACAATTTATCTACGTCGTTAAATGAAAACAATCTACGATTTCCCTTTGTACGGATTGGGAAAATTAAATTGTGTTCTTCATAGTAGCGAATTTGACGCGCAGATAATTGTGTTAAATCCATTACAATACCAATTGGAAACAGCGGAGCAGAACGTCTATCTTCTTTCATTACTTCAGTTCCTCCTTCGCCTTAACTGTTTCTCATTTTATACCATGTTATGTTTCATGTCAACAGATGTGAGCTTTTCTTACATGGTTTTTTTATAAATTTTTTTATTCTTTTTTTTAATGGGACAAGTGCCTACTCCTATACAAAAAAACTGCCGAAATCGACAGCTTTTCCTTACAAAATTGTTAATAGATTTTTTTCAATTAGTGCATCAATTGCCGAGCAAATTGCAATTTTCACATGAGAGTACGTTAACCCACCTTGTACATAAGCAACATATGGTGGACGAATTGGACCATCTGCTGACAGTTCAATACTTGCACCTTGAATAAACGTACCCGCAGCCATAATGACATCATCTTCATAACCTGGCATATAGGCTGGATACGGTGTAAAGTGCGAATTAATCGGAGATGCATATTGAATCGCTTGGCAAAACGCAACCATACGCTCTTTATCATCAAATTGAACAGATTGAATTAAATCTGTTCGCGGAGCATCCCAAGTTGGTGAAGTATTCATTCCTAATTTCTCTAAAAATGCCGCTGTAAAGATTGCTCCTTTTAACGCTTGGCCAGCAACGTGCGGCGCTAAGAAGAAACCTTGATACATTTCTTGTAAACTATATAAAGAGGCTCCTGCTTCTGCTCCAATACCTGGAGATGTTAGCCGGTATGCACAAGCTTCTACATATTGTTCTTTTCCGACGATATAACCACCCGTTTTAACGATACCGCCACCTGGGTTTTTAATAAGAGATCCCGCCATTAAATCCGCACCAACGTGACAAGGCTCTAGTTCTTCAACAAACTCTCCGTAGCAGTTGTCCACAAATACAACAACATCCGGCTTAATCTCTTTTACAAACGCGATCATTTCTTTAATTTCTGCAATTGTAAAGGACGGACGAGTTGCATAGCCTTTTGAACGCTGTATGCCAATCATTTTCGTATTTTCATGAATGGCTGCTTCCACAGCCGCATAATCAACGCGACTTTTTTCTGTTAACGGTACTGCATTGTAGCCAATATTATATTCTTTAAATGAACCGACACCTTTACCGCGAACACCGACAATCTCTTCTAATGTGTCATATGGTTTCCCCGTCACATATAACAGCTCGTCACCAGGACGTAAAATACCAAATAAAGCTGTTGAAATGGCGTGTGTACCTGAAATGATTTGTGGACGAACAAGACCTGCCTCCGCCCCAAACACATCAGCGTATACTTTCTCTAACGTATCGCGACCGATATCATCATAACCATATCCTGTCGTTGGGATAAAATGAGAGTCACTAATTTTATGTTCGCGAAAACTTTCTAATACGCGAAATTGATTACTTTCAATTACTTCATCAATACGTTTATGTACATCTGTAATTTGTCCCTCTACTTCTTTTACAATCGGAGCTATCTTTTCTCCATTCTTCAAACGATCAAACATTTTTATTCTCTTCTCCTTTTTGCATCAAAAATCTCTTCAGTTGTCCATTAAGTGGCGAATGAGCAAAAATATATCCTTTACATTCATACGAAAGTCCATCTTCTTGGAACATCATTTCCGTTAGTACCGTTTCTGTTTTTAGAAGGTTTAACAATCTACCTTCGCTTGGTGGAATCGTTACTTTGTAAGACTCCATCCGCTTCATCATTTTCGTTTCTACCGCTATTTTTAACTTTTCTAAATCCATTTCCTCAAAAGCGTTCGTCATAAGAAAGTCACTTTTTGGAAACGGAATAAAATTTTGGTGTAGTTTATCTTTTTTGTTATACACAGTAATGATTGGAGTATGATCAACTTCAAGATCTTGTAGTAATTTTTTCACCGTCTGTTCATGTCCAACATAGTTCGGATCAGCAGAATCAATGACATGTAAAATGACATCCGCTTCATTTACTTCTTCTAACGTCGAACGGAACGCAGCAACTAACGATGTTGGCAAGTCTTGAATAAACCCTACTGTATCAGTTAGTAACACCGTATATCCGCATGGCAACTGCATTTTTCGTGTTGTCGGATCAAGCGTCGCAAAGAGCAAATCCTCTTCAAACGTATCCGCCATTGTTAATCTGTTAAATAAGGTCGATTTTCCAGCATTTGTATAACCGATTAAGGAAACTTGAAACACTTGATTATCTTTTCGGCGCTCACGATATCTTTTCCGGTGTTCCACAACAACTGACAGTTGTTTCTTAATTTCATCAATCCGAGAACGAATATGACGACGATCCGTTTCTAGCTTTGTTTCTCCAGGACCTCTCGTACCAATACCACCACCAAGGCGCGATAGTGCCAATCCTTGTCCCACAAGGCGCGGCATGGTGTATTGCAGCTGCGCAAGTTCCACTTGTAACTTACCTTCTCTTGATTTCGCGCGCTGAGCGAAAATATCTAATATAAGCTGGGTACGATCAATAACTCTTGCATCTAACTGCGCTGACAAATTTCGAATTTGACTTGGTGTTAACTCATTATTAAAAATAATAACATCTGGTTCTAGTTCTTCTGCCAGCAAAGCAAGTTCTTCTAATTTTCCCTTTCCCACATAGGTAGCCGGGTGAAACTTCGGGCGTTTTTGCGTTGTAGAAATCAATACTTCTGCACGCGCTGTCTTTGCTAGTGATGCGAGTTCTTTCATGGAATGCATAAACCGTTCATCATCATCTTTCGGCAATTGACAGCCAACTAATATGACTTTTTCTTTTTCTTCCATCAAATATGTTCACTCATCCTTTTCGAAAATTAAACCTTCTAATATAATAGCAGAGGAAGCACATTTCATCTAGTTAGCGGGGGAGAAAATTCATGGCATGGGAGCTTTTTAGCATCATAGGTACAATCGCCTTCGCTTTAAGCGGAGCCATTGTGGCAATGGAAGAAGAATACGATATTTTCGGGGTATATATTTTAGGAATGGCAACCGCATTTGGGGGAGGCGCCCTTCGAAACTTATTAATCGGTTATCCAATCGTCGCGTTTTGGCAACAAGATATGTTATTCCAAATCGCACTCTTATCAATGACAATTATCTTTCTGTTTCCTAACAAATTAATTACACATTGGAAACGATGGGAAAACATTACAGACGCGATTGGTTTATCAGCATTCGCTGTTCAGGGGGCACTTTATGCACAAAAATTAAACTTACCGATTAGCGCTACAATCGTCGCTGCTGTTTTAACAGGAATTGGTGGCGGTATTATTCGTGATTTATTAGCACGACGCAAACCTCTCGTCCTTCGTGCAGATGTATACGCGTTTTGGACAATTTTAGCAGGCTTTTTAATCGGTGCCAAAATCGTCGTTGGTGATTGGGCCCTATACATCTTATTTATTTTAATTGTTTGCTTCCGAATGGTTTCTATTCATTATAAGTGGCACTTACCGCACAAACGTTTGAATAGTAAAGAGCATTCCGTTCACAAATAACAACTTCACCCTTTACATTCGTAAAGGGTTTTTCATTTCTTACGTGTTTTTCTGTTCGTAGTGTAAATACTAAGCCTTAAAGCGAGGTGAACACAATGACAAAGCATGTAAACAAAGGTGCTCAAAAAAGTTCTGTTGATCAAATTAGTCATGATCCGAATTCCGCACATGAAAAAAGCAAAAAGATGGAGCGGTATCATAATGCATATCAACAAAAGGCAAAAGAAGAATAGGAGTGATACAGGATGGCAAAAGGAAATAATAAAAGTAATCGCGGACAACGCAGCAGCGTTAACCCACAAGGGCTTGCATCAGACGTAGCAGATCAAAGTCCGAAAAGCCAATTAGAACAACGTGCCAAAACAAAGAATACAAAATAGAACACGAAGCATTACGCTTCGTGTTCTTTTCTATATGATAGCGCCGCTTCACTTATCGCTTTTACATACAGCCAAAAGAATTCACTATACTGATCATCATTTGTTACAAAACGAGATCGCTCTGCTTCAGTAAGCTCTAATTGCAACCCCTTACCTCTTTTATTTCGATTTACAATATTATTAGGATGATCACCATCAATACTATCCGGAGCACCTTCAACTACAAATCCATACTCTTTCAATTTCTTAGTTGCAATTTCAATAAACACTTCATCACGTCCACCAACATATGTATGCATCTCTTCTCCCCAAGCTCCGTGCACAGAAATTGTAAAATGAGATTGTCCCACAAGAGAAATCGCATAAGGTTCTTCAAAATAAGCTGACGTAACATGCAATTTTTTATTATGAAATCCTTTTCGTCCTTTAAAAGTATAAAATGTCGCATCTAATCTCTCTGCAATTTTTTCCGCTAGTTCCGAAGTCATCTTTTCAATTTCTCCACCATGAATGGCTATAACCGTTTCACTCGGATTTCTCTTTTTATATACAATTTCATAATCTATCCCTTCCACTTCATGCTTTTGCAACTCCTCAAAGCTACCATATGTATCATGACTCATCGAAACACCCCTTCCACCTTCTAGTGTGACAAAAAAACGCACAATTTATGAACTGTGCGTCTCTTCTTCCAGTGTTAAATCACTACTTGATATCGCAATTAAATCATATTTATCATACGTATCCTCTTGCAACAGACGCATCGCCTGTGAACGAATCGATTTTTCAACAATATTTCGAACATAACGTCCATTACTAAACGATGTAATCTGCGATGAGTACTTGACTGCATGTAAATGATCGCGAAATTTCCATTCCGCCTCTTTTGACAGCTGATATTCCCGATCATCATACATTCTCTTCCCTATTTCCAACAGCTGGTTTACTGTATAATCTGCAAACTCAATAATAAATGGAAAACGTGATTGTAGCCCTGGATTTAAAGAGAGAAAATGATTCATTTCTCTTGAATACCCTGCTAAAATCAAAACAAATCCATGTTGCTTATCTTCCATATGTTTCACAAGCGTATCAATTGCTTCTTTTCCAAAATCTTTCTCTCCACCACGAGCTAACGAATAAGCTTCATCAATAAATAAGATGCCACCCATCGCCTTTTTGATCAAATCCCGCGTTTTTTGTGCTGTATGACCAATATATTCTCCTACGAGATCTGCACGCTCCGCCTCTACTAAATGACCCTTTGATAAAATATTCATTTCAAACAGTAATTTCCCAATCATTCTTGCGACAGTTGTTTTCCCCGTTCCAGGATTTCCTTTAAACAACATATGAAGCACTTGTTTTTCTGATTTCAAACCAATTTCTTGCCTTTTTTTATTCACATAAATCCATGCATATATTTCTTTTATAATTTTTTTAATATCATCCATCCCAACAAGTTTGCTCATTTCCTCTTCAATCCGCTGCAGCATTTCATGTTTCGTAGCCGTTTCATTCGAAATAACCGATTTACTTTCTGAAGAAGGTACTGAAATTTTTTTCCGGTGATTTAGCACAATGTTAATTTGGTTATTATTTTTCTTTCGCATTGATTGTTCCATACAATCACCTCATTTTTATCAACTTACCAAATATTATTATCAATATTTCCGCTTCCCCTATAAATGACTATTTTCAGAAAAATTTGTTATAATATAAGAAAACTAGGGTGGTGGGACTATGAAAACAACGGAACTTCATGATACGGTACAAGCTTTTTCCGCTTTTTTATTAAATAAAGGTCGGAAGCCTTCAACCATTAAACGTTATGTCTATGACATTGAAGATTTTGGACATTGGTTACAAAAGAATAAAAAACTTTCTTCTAGTAATATATGGGCGACACTTTGTACAAAAGACTATGAAGATTATTTTTCGGATTTAAAAACGAAACGACATTACTCCGAAAAGACTATGCATCGCGTATTTATTGTCCTAAATCGGCTCCATCAGTTTTTAAACCTACCAAGCCCCTTGAAAGATATGGAAATTATTATTCAACCTGACCGTACGTTACGCAATGAAGATTTTATTTCCAAAGAGGACGAACAACGATTAAAGCATATTTTGACTTCACTAGAAGGGTTATCAGATAAACAACGCCCTGTTCGTCCCCTATTAATGGATCGGAATGTTTGTATCATTACCTTACTAATTGATTACGGCTTATCTCTTCAAGAGCTTGTATCGCTCCATATGAATCACGTGCATTTTGAAAATAATACACTATCTATTCCAGCGGTATCGGGTATCGAACGAACCATCCAATTAACCAACGAAGATAAAAAACAACTGTATAACTATTACAAAAAGATCCCAGAACCAGTTCGCCCAAAGTACCATAGTGACGACCCATTATTTGTCGCATTCGATTTCAACCGCAATACCTATCGCTGGGTATACGAAAATGACGCCCCAAAAGCGTTAACAGAAATTGCAGTTCAAAAAATGATTCGCCTCGAAGTGGCCCGAGCCGGGCTACGAAAAGGTATTTCTGGACAACATTTACGAAATACATTCATTTTACGACTAATCAAACAACACATTCCAGAGCAAGAAATCATGAAACGCATTGGTTTCAAATCAAAAATTTCATTAAAAAGGTATTATCATTATGCCAAGCAAAAAGAAAACGCCTCGTAATGGGCGTTTTTACTATTTTTACAAAAACAGCAAGTTCTCCTATTCCTTTTTACACTTTACTTGCATTTACTATGATAGGCTTTTCACCATCCCAATTAGAAAGGAGAATTTTAATGTCTGATTTTAACAATAATCAAAAAGAACTCTCAAAACCTTATTTTCCAATGCACCCTCGCCGTATTCCATCAGTTCACTACACCCCAATTCCAGAATCACACGTGAATATCTTTTCAAAAACCTTAAGTAACTTAACCGATATTATCCCATCCACATTTTCAGACCCCTCATCATCTAATATTGAAGAACTTATACACATATTAAAAATAACAAAAGGTTTTTTAGAACATGTAAGATTAACACTTACACAGCGAGAAGCTGGCATTGCGATTGTCGAAAATTTAATTACTATTTTGGATAATCAACCATTTGTAGCAAACGCAGTATATATTGAATTACAAAATTTACTCAATTTCTCACTATATATCATAAAGTTATTTAGATTAAATCAGCATACATTCACAAAAATCAATACGCAAATAGAAAAATTACAAATTACTTTACTACAAATTGCATCAATCGGAGTGACTGGACCTCAAGGAGAACAAGGACCCCAAGGCAAACAAGGACTTCAGGGCGAACAAGGTCTTCAAGGGGAGCAAGGACCCAAAGGCGAACAAGGACCTCAGGGCGAACAAGGTCTTCAAGGGGAGCAAGGACCCAAAGGCGAACAAGGACTTCAGGGCGAACAAGGTCTTCAAGGGGAGCAAGGTCTTCAAGGGGAACGGGGACCCCGAGGTTTTCAAGGGCTTCAAGGGAAAATAGGACCTCAAGGCGAACAAGGGCTTCAAGGCGAGCAAGGGCCTCAAGGCGAACAAGGACCTCGGGGCGAACAAGGACTTCAAGGGCCTCAAGGCGAAATAGGGCCTCAAGGCGAACAAGGACCTCAGGGCGAACAGGGCCTTCAAGGGGAGCAAGGACTTCAAGGGGAGCAAGGACTTCAAGGCGAACAAGGACCTCAAGGCGAACAAGGACCTCAAGGCGAACAAGGACCTCAAGGTGAACAAGGACCTCAAGGCGAACAAGGGCTCCAAGGGGAAATAGGACCTCAGGGCGAACAAGGGCTTCAAGGCGAACAAGGACCTCAGGGCGAACAAGGTCTTCAAGGAGAGCAAGGCCTCCAAGGGGAGCAAGGACTTCAAGGCGAACAAGGGCCTCAGGGCGAACAAGGTCTTCAAGGCGAACAAGGGCTTCAAGGCGAACAAGGGCTTCAAGGCGAACAAGGGCTTCAAGGCGAACAAGGGCTTCAAGGCGAACAAGGGCCTCAAGGCGAACAGGGGCCTCAGGGCGAACAGGGACCTCAAGGCGAGCAAGGTCTTCAAGGCGAACAGGGGCCTCAAGGCGAACAAGGACCTCAAGGCGAACAGGGGCCTCAGGGCGAACAAGGACCTCAAGGCGAACAGGGGCCTCAAGGCGAACAAGGACCTCAGGGTATTCAAGGACCAAAAGGTTTTAACTTTCCAACAACTACAGGCGTACTGAAAAACACACTTCCTCAAACAGTGGGACCAAATCAGAACATCCAGTTTAATATCGCTTCAAACATAAATAACATAAATTTCAACGGCATAGATACACTTACAATTCTTGATGATGGTGTATATGTCATTGACTTTTCAGCTTCAACTACATTTCCAGGAACAACTCCCTTTGGCTTTGGTATATCCATTAATGGCGGAATACCTTCAGATAATTTCTCAACAACCGCAATCGGAAGTGCAATTACCTTTTCAACAATAGAAACTTTCACAACTGGAACCACTTTAACTGTCCAATCTATCTCGAACACAATTTCCATTCCCGCAACAGATGACACAACAGCTAGACTTTCTATCTTCCGCATTAATTAACGAATTTTGGGTAGAGGTTCCTATATACATTTTAAAAATAAAAAAGAGCGAAGGATTCGCTCTTTTTTGTTATGTACAATTCGTTACTATTCTAATTCAATTGAAACATTCTTTTGCGGAACAAATGTAGAAATTGCATGTTTATAAATAAGCTGTTGCTTACCTTCTGTTTCCAATAAAACCGTAAAGTTATCAAAACCTTTAATTAACCCACGAAGCTGGAAACCGTTTAATAAGTACAGCGTCGCAAACGTATTCTCTTTACGGAGTTGATTTAAAAACTGATCTTGAATATTGATTGATTGCTTCATGTCGAATCCTCCTCTTTTTCTCTACTTACTTATTATTCGACTTAAGTTGTAGATTTCCTTCTATGTACTGCAAAATTTCTACTGTTTTTTCACCGTCTGTCACATCAAACCACGCGACATCCATTTTGTTGCGGAACCATGTTAATTGACGTTTTGCATAGCGGCGTGAATTTGTTTTTAATTGCGATATTGCCTCTTCTAATGAAACATGGCCTATGAAATAATCATACAGCTCTTTGTAGCCAATCGCTTGGATCGATTGACAATCTCGAACTCCATTTTCATATAAACCCTTTACTTCTTGTAATAACCCTTGTTCCATCATAATATCGACGCGCAAGTTGATGCGATCATATAACATTGCACGATCCATCGTCAAGCCAATTAACGAAACATCATATAGTAATTCATTTTCCTGTTCTTCTAACTGATTACTCATCGTTTCGCCTGTCGTATGAAAAATTTCTAAAGCACGGATAACACGCCTCACATTATTTGCATGAATACGGTTCGCACTTTCTGGATCCACTTCTTGCAGTTTCTTATGTACATATTCCGCACCACGTTCTACTGCGAGTTTCTCCAAATTCTCTCGATACACAGAATCTCCAGCTTGATCCGTGAATTGATAATCATATAAAACAGATTGTATATAAAGACCGGTACCACCAATAATAATTGGTAATTTCCCGCGCTCTGTAATCTCTCGAATATGACCGCGAACCAGCTCTTGAAATTCTGCCACAGAAAATGAATCTTCTGGATCTTTTATATCAATCATATAATGCGGAATTCCTTCCATTTCTTCCTTCGTTACCTTAGCCGTTCCGATATCCATCGTACGATAGATTTGCATTGAATCACCACTAATAATTTCACCATTTAATTCTTTTGCAAGATCAATGCTAAGCTTCGTCTTTCCTACTGCAGTTGGTCCAATAATGACAGCAACTTTTTCACGCTGCATTTCTCCCATATACTTCAACTCTCTTTATATAATGTTTATCCATCTGATCATTATATCCAATCTTACCAATTTTAATAGCTGCAATGCAAGTTCTTTCAATACGGTGAATGAAATTATAAATATGATAATTATAAAATAGACATAGTTTGTCCCAAATTTCATATACATGATAAAAAAGGATCGGAGAGGATACAATGAAAATTGGACAAGCTACTATTGATTACCCTACCTTAATAGAAGACCTTATTTTAGCAACAGCTATAAAAGAAAAGAACTGTTCGCAAGAAGAATTATATTTCGCTTTAAACTGTCTACTGCGTTCCTTTCATACAATGATAGACGATCAAATATTAGATGAATCATCCACACAATATACACAAACCCAGTTTTGCAGTGCTTATAAGATTATTACAGGGCGGACAATATATCCCTTTTAACAATCCGGAAAAGATAGCTGTTCTGAACTCAAATTAATATATAATAAAAATACCAGCTCACAATATACGAGAGCTGGTATTACTTTTTAACAACAATAGCATTATTTTAAAATTTTTACTTTTACGGATTTACGTCCCCAGTTGTTAGCAGCTGAATCAGAACCAACTAGAACGTCGATACGGTTTCCTTTAATTGCGCCGCCAGTGTCACCAGCGATTGCTTCTCCATATCCTTCTACCCATACTTTTGATCCAAGTGGGATCACTTTCGGGTCAACAGCAATCATCTTCATGTTCGGGTTTGCTGTTAGGTCATGACCCATTGCAGTTAATACACGGCCACCATATGTGCCACCGTTTTCGCTTGGATGAGCTGTATATGCTGTAGCTTCAACTGTTAGCTCACGGCCACCTGCAGGTGCGCTTGCTACTCCTTTTACAGCAGGCTTGGCTGCTGGTTGCGTTTGTGCTTGCGCCTGATCTTTAGCTGGTGCTTCAGCTTTAGCAGGAGCTGGCGTTTCTTGTTTTTCAATAACAGGTGCTGTACCTGTTAAGAAAGGAACATGAACGTAAGCCGTTTTTCCGTTATATTCGAATTGTAACCAACCGTTTTGTGCTTGATTTGTTGTTTCGATGATATCATCTTTTTTCAACGTACCAAAAATTTCTGAGTTTGTGTTTGCTTCAGCACGTACGTTTAATACGTTTGCTGTTACATAATAGATGCTTTTTGTAAATTCTGAGCTTACGAATGCGTCTTTACCGTTTAATTTAACTTGTAACCATCCGTTTTGTGTATTTGTAACATCTAATTTATGACCATCTAGTAATTTTCCTACAACTTGCGATTCAGTAGTTGGGTTTTCACGTACATTTAATACGTCTGTTGTGACAACAGTTTCCGCTTGTGCAGATGATGTGAAAATCCCAAGACCAAAAACTAACGCTGTTGCTATACCAATTAATTTTTTCATGAATAGCCTCCAATGCTTTTGTTTTCGTGTCCTCATTATAGCAACACTTTTTTCGCGAATTTGGGATATCACACAATTACAAACGATTCGTAACAAACCATTAATGCTTTGTAATATGAAGGTGAATGAAGAAAAACGGTTTTCTATACGTATTTTTAAGAGTTTTAATATATTTCTCTCTTTCTAGCACAAATATTTTTTGCAATAAAAGTAACACTATTACCGTCCTGTTACAAAAAAAGTACTGAAATGTTACGTTTCTTGATTACAATGTATATTTCACCCTAATTCATTATGTAAACATTACTATTTTGTTTACATATGGACAAATAAGCTACAATTTGAAAAGGACAGCTATCATAAACGATAGCTGTCCTTTTCAAATTTTTATGAGACTTTCTTTTTCCATACACCGAGCATAAGAGCTGATACAATTGAACCAATTAATATAGAAAGAATATATAACATAGGTTTATTTACTAACATAATTACAAATAACCCACCGTGAGGAGCTGGTAATGTAATCCCAAATAGCATTGATAATGCACCGGCAAGACTTGATCCAACAACACAACTTACAATAACATGAATTTTTTATATTCTGTTTCCCCTACCGCTTGATAATAATCACTTGCGATAATAATCCCTCTACTTTATCTTTTGTACATAAATCAGCTGAAAAAGCCGTTGCACTGCCTGTTGCTACACCATAACGAAATGCCTCTTCAACATTTTTTGTTTTCTCATACATCCCTACAAAACCTGCAACAAGTGAATCACCCGCTCCAACAGAATTGATCACTTCCCCTTTTGGTACAGTCGCTTCATATACACCTTCTTTTGTAAATAGCAGCGCCCCGTCCCCTGCCATAGAAACAATCACATGTTGTACACCTTGTTCAACTAGTTTTTTCCCATAAGGAATAATTTCTTCTACTGTTGAAAGCTTTGTCTGAAACAACTCTCCCAGCTCATGATGATTCGGTTTAATTAAAAATGGCTTTTTCTGAACAACATATTCAAGTGCACTTCCGCTCGCATCGACGACGATGTTAATATCATGCTCTGCTCCATAAGCAGCAATTGTTTCATAAAACGTTTTTGGAACTGATTCCGGAAGACTACCAGCTAATACAAGACAATCACCAGCCTGCATATTTTCAATTTCTTTTACCAACTGTTGTAGCTGTTCATCCGTAATAATTGGACCTTGTCCGTTCAACTCTGTCTCTTCTTTTCCCTTTATTTTCACATTAATACGTGAGTCGCCATTTACATGAGTAAAATTTGTGTTAACACCTTCTTTTTTTAGTACATCCTCAATAAATTGACCTGTGAAACCACCCTTAAAGCCAAGTGCTGTATTATGGATGCCAATACGATGGAGAACACGAGATACATTAATTCCTTTTCCACCTGGAAACTTCATATCTTTTGTCGCTCGATTAACAGATCCTAACGTAAAATCATCCATTTGAACGACATAATCAATCGATGGATTTAAAGTAACTGTATAAATCATCTTTTATCAACCTCAATTATATTTGTTTTTCGTTTATATTCTTCTTGTTCTTCTTCCAATACATTTGTAATAATTGCCGCTTCTTCTATACTTGCAATTTTCGCAAATGCAACTTCTGAAAATTTGCTTTCATCTATTAAAAAATAACTTTCATTCGCTAATGTTAATGCCGTCTTTTTCAGTAATGCTTCTTCCGGATCTGGCGTTGTATAGCCAAGCTGCTCATGCACACCGTTTGCCCCTAAAAAACATGTATCAAATCGGTAATGCTGCATGCTTTCCTGTGCCATTGCACCAATTAATGCTTTTGTTTGACTCTTCATCATTCCGCCAAGCAAATAAGCACGAATATTATGTTCGACCAACGCTTCAATATGCATTAATCCATTTGTGACAACCGTAACTTCTTTATTTATTAAATACGGAATCATTTCAAATGTTGTACTTCCTGCATCTAAATAAATGCAATCACCTTGCTCCACCAATGAAGCGGCATATTCAGCAATTTGTTTTTTTATATGAACGTTTTTGGCTGATTTTTCAACCATCGTAGGCTCTTTACCTTTTCCAGTTAACATAGCCGCACCGCCATGTACCCTTTTCAGTAAACGCTTTTTTTCTAATTGTGCTAAATCACGACGAATTGTTGATTCTGAACTATTCGTTCGTTCCACTAATTCTTGTAATTTCACCACTTGTTGTTCTTTCACAAGGTCCAAAATAAGCTGATGACGTTCAGGAGTTAACATATCATTCACCTCTTCTTTGATTACAGTATAATGAAATCGCATTCAAAAATCAACCAAAAACACTCAAATACAATCAAATAAATTCACAAAAACATTCAATAACAATCATAAAACAAAAAAACCTTGATATGCATACCAAATACATATCAAGGGGAATGTTCCAATTATCCTATATTTTTTTATAGTGAAGCCTTATAAATTGCTACCACATCTTCTTTATTTAATTTTTTAAAATTACCAAATTCACCGTGAGCCATCGCTTTATCAGCCATCACGTCAATTTTTTCTTCTCCAATTTCATAGTCAGCTAAACGAGACGGAGCCTCAATAGATATCCAAAATTGGCGCAATTCTTCAATACCTTCTACTGCAATTTCTTTATCTGTTTTTCCTTCTGTCTCTACATCAAAGACACGTACTGCAAATTGTTTAAACCGCGCTACATTTTCATCTAGAACATGCTTCATCCAATTTGGGAATAAAATAGCTAAACCACCGCCATGTGGAATATCATACACAGCTGAAACAGCGTGCTCAATATTATGCGTTGCCCAATCACCGCGTACACCCATTGCTAAAATGCCGTTTAATGCCATCGTTCCGCAATATAAAACTGTTTCACGATGTTCATAGCTTTCTAAATCGTTTAGAAGCTTCGGAGCTGTTTCAATTACCGTTTTTAAAATAGATTCACAGTAACGGTCTTGTAGTTCTGTATTTGTACCTTGATGAAAATATTGTTCCAATACATGCGACATAATATCAACCATGCCGTAAATTGTTTGATTACGTGGTACAGAAGCTGTATGAGCTGGATCTAAAATAGAAAACTGCGGGAATGTAACTGGACTTCCCCAGCCATACTTTTCATTTGTTTCCCAGTTCGTAATAACAGATCCTGCATTCATTTCAGATCCTGTTGCCGCAAGTGTTAATACGGTACCAAATGGTAAAGCTTCATTTGCGAATGCTTTCTTCGTCACAAGCTCCCATACATCCCCATCATATTTACTACCCGCAGCAATTGCTTTCGTACAGTCAATTACACTCCCGCCACCTACAGCTAAAATAAATTCAATGCCATTTTCTTTACAGATTTGAATTCCTTTATTTACAGTGGATAAACGTGGATTTGGTTCAACACCTGTTAATTCGAATATCTCTGCATCAATTTCTTTTAATGTAGAAATCACATTATCATATACGCCATTTCGCTTAATACTTCCTCCGCCATATACGAGAAGAACTTTTTTACCAAACTGTGGTACTTCTGTTTTCAATTGCTCTAATTGCCCTTTACCAAAAATAAGCTTTGTTGGATTACGAAATACGAAGTTTTGCATAATTCTCTATCCATCCTTCCTTCTGAAAAGTAACTATACTTTTGTATAACATACTTTGTTCATTTTACAAAAACATTTGCTTTACAAAAAAAAGAATCTCAGCCCTTTGGCTAAGATTCTTTTTTTAGTAATAAGGTGAAATCATTAAGTAAACAACAACACCAGTAAGACTTACATATAACCAAATTGGCATCGTCCAGCGTACAATTTTACGATGGCGAGTTAATTGGTTTGTAAAGCCAAATACAAGCGAGAATAATGCAAGTGGCACAATGATAGCAGCAAGGAAAATATGCGTAATTAAAATAAAGAAGTACACATATTTAATAATCCCTTCCCCACCAAAATGCGTTGCTGGTGCTAAGTAATGGTACGATAAATATGACACACAAAACAGCAGTGTGGATATAAATGCTGCCAGGATAAATCCTCGATGTAGCTTCACATTCTTTTTAATAATTGAAAACAATGCTATCAGTAAAAACACAAATGTAAAGCTGTTAAAAATTGCATTTAACATTGGCAAAATTGTTACATCAAAATGTAATTCTCCTTTGTAGCCAACGGGTCCAAAAAACAAAAATAAAATAATCGCATTGACGAGCACAGAAAGCGTTATCACAATAGGAGCATAGCTCTTTTGATTAGCAGAACGATCTGTCAAATTGGTCACTCCCTCTTTCTCTTTTACATATGTATAGGTAACCTCATTATTTTAACATATTATTCACGGTGCAAATGTGACAAAACTTTGACACAGTCAGATGTAACAAAGAAAAAATCCTTCTTAACCATACATCTTAAGAAGGATTTTATCGCTTTATTATTAAAATAGCAATTCATTTAGTTTTTATTAGAAAACATATCGGTATATGCTTGGAAAATCTCCGATACTTGATATCCCATTAAAGAAATTGCAGTTAATGAAAAGAAACCAATCATAAGAAAACGAAACCACATATAAATCTCCTCCTTGTATTTAGCTTATAAATAATACGCTGACTTACAAGTCGGGTAGCAGTCTTCTTCGCCTTCCTTTTTCTTCACAATAGCCGCTATAAAACGGATGATGAAAAATGAAACCAAAGGCAGTGCGGTATATTTTAAATTGGCATCATTAAGTAACGACTCACGTTGCAAATCGGACGGGGATGTACTGAAAAAGAAAACACCTTGCTCTTCCATATACACAATAACTAGTTTCATACAAAATAAAATACCGAGAAATGAAACAATATCTTGCCAATCTGTTGTGTACAATACATTATAAAGATCCAGCACGTACTCTTCCACCATCACCCCTCCTTCCTTTTGTATCATTTCCCTAGTCAACGCATAAAAAGTCAAGAAAAATGTTTTATATACACTATGATAATATAAATTACACATAATGGAATAATTTCTTCAAAATTAAACGATTTCCACTTGCACTTCTTGCTCTTGTAATAATTGGACAATCAACTCTAACACCATTTTTTGTAGTAACTGATATACCTTTGACACATTTTGTCGAGTCCTTATCCTATATTCAATACGTTGCAAAACATAGCCTTCTACAAGTAATGTCCCTTTTTCAATTGTTATAGGGTGCTGATTTGAATTTATGACTTCTTTAGGCGAGAATTTACTATTTGTCAAAACAATCTCCTTTGAGACTTTTTCAATCTCTACTTCTTCTTCAAACATCACTTTTTCCTCTAGAGCTATTTCCATTTTATACTTTCCTATTTCAATTGGTAACTTTGTTATGATACAGCTACTAGTTTGTTTTTTTTCCTCTCTCTGTTTTGAAACCAAATTGTGCACAGGAATCCACGAAGGTTGCTGCAAATGATTTGTTTCCATACTCTTCACATAATTATGGGTGAACAACTCTACAAAAGCCCTCTGTTCAAAGAGCTTGGAAGAAGCTAAACAACAATATGGCTGTTCATAATAATGATGAACTGTAGCTAACAACTTTGTATCTAACTCACGGAACGTTTCATCCGTTTCGTTATGGAATGCAAATACTTCTTCATCCACACTGCTCAAAATAGGCAGCTTTAAAAACTCAGCCACTTCAGCAACAGTAGAAAATGGGGTTTTTACCATCATAGAACGTACCACACTTCCTACTTTTAATTCAGGAGGTGATCTTTCTTCCTTCTCTAACTCTTGAGACGATCTTTCTTCCTTCTTTAACTCTCGAGGCCCTCTTTTTTCCTTCTCTAACTCTCGGGGCCCTCTTTTTTCCTTCTCTAACTCTCGAGACCATCTTTTTTCCTTCTCTAACTCTCGAGGCCCTCTTTTTTCCTTCTCTAACTCTCGAGGCCCTCTTTTTTCCTTCTCTAACTCTCGAGGCCCTCTTTTTTCCTTCTCTAACTCTCGAGACCATCTTTTTTCCTTCTCTAACTCTCGAGACCATCTTTTTTCCTTCTCTAACTCTCGAGGCCATTTTTTTTCCTTCTTTAACTCTCGAGGCCCTCTTTTCTCCTTCTCTAACTCTCGAGGCCCTCTTTTTTCCTTCTCTAACTTTTGAGGTGATTTTTCTTCCTTCTCTAACTTTTGAGGTGATTTTTCTTCCTTCTCTAACTTTTGAGGTGATCTTTCTTTCTTCTCTAACTCTTGAGACGATCTTTCTTCCTTCTTTAACTCTCGAGGCCCTCTTTCTTCCTTCTCTAACTCTCGAGGTCCTCTTTCTTCCTTCTCTAACTCTCGAGGCCCTCTTTCTTCCTTCTCTAACTCTCGAGGCCCTCTTTCTTCCTTTTCTAACTCTTGAGTCACTTTGTGCTCAGAAAAAATTTTATCTATCATTTTATTGTCAATCCACGGCTTACTCATCATCAATCACTTCCTAACTGATGAATTGAAAGACATATGTATTTTTTAAAATATATAACTGTTTTCAACATTATATATGTTTTATAACAATAAAAAAGACATCATCTTTCATACGAAAGATGATGTCTTTTTTTGTTTTAAGCCTGTACTTGCTGTACTTGTAAGACTTTCAAAGTAAGATCCAATACAATTTTTTCGCGAAGTTTATCAAATGGTTCATTTAACTTTGTAGGACATGGAGAGAAATCAAGTTCAAAGAAATTAGCGCTAATTAATTCACAAAACGGTTGTTCGTTATAAACCACTGAATTTTCAAAGAAATACTTATCTAATCGCGGTTCATCACCATTCTTAGGATTAATAAAGTGAGATGTAGTATCTGAAGAAGCTGCGATTAAAGGCTGTGTCAGAAAATCATTTCCTGATAACTCTGCAAATCCAGAAAAATTAACATTAGCAATGCGATCATACAGTACTCCATTACACTCATCACTAGCAAATTCAATATTCTTACGAATAAAGCCCTCTACAAATAATTTTGCTCTTGTAACTCGGCGGAAATTTGTATTTTGTACTGGTGTAAAGGCTACGGGTACTAACTTACATTGTGTTAAAAATACATTTTTTAACACACGTTTAATTTCGACCGCTGGAGGATCCAATGGAATAGTCGATTCTACCACAATTTGAATTGTTCTCTCAGCCAAAACAACTGGCACTTTCACCAGTGCATTTTGCGTAACAATAGGTGTTGCCGCTATATCGTTAAGTGGAATTTGAGTCTTTCCTTTAACTGGACATGGCACCTCACTCGGACAGTGTTTATCACCTTGAAGTTCACTCATAATTTATACTCTCCTTTTAAGATAATTTTAGAGTTTTAAAAACTCCTTACGCTTCTAACATATGCATGTCTTTCTATCGTTGTGTAGGTTTGTATAATAGTCATTTTTATTATTTATAGAAAAAAACTAACTTTATAATAGTCACTTTTACGTATATGATAGAAGCCTTAATGAATACTTACCTATCATTTTTGAATGAAGTCTGATTACACATATACGTATACACCTAAAAAGAACCTTCTTTCGTACTTTAAGTAACTTTTCCTATTACTTAAAGTACGAAAGAAGGTATGTGTTCTCTTTTTCTTTATACATTTGCAACATTTATCCCGCTATTCGCGGGTAGTAAGACCCCCACCTCAAGATTCGGGGAGAGAAACAAAGAAGATAGGTGGGGGCTAACTGCCCGTAAAAACCAGATTGGTGAGAGCTAATTATCAGCGGGGGATGAAGAAAACCCCACTGATAAAAGTTTTACTTTATCAAATATTATTATAGATTAGTCGATTCTTCATCTCTTTTTTGATGATAAGAAATTGAAATATTTCCTTTTCTATTAAAAAGAAAATAGGACACGATAATAAAAACTGTAACAAGCGTCGTTAAAAGAGCTTGTGAACGTAATGACTCGATAACAAACATAGCAATTAATACCGCTGTTATCCCAGCAATTGTGACATATGTTAAATAAGGAAACAGCCACATCTTCACCTTCAAAGCTTCCTGATTTTTCTTATCCATTTTCTTACGCATACGTAAATGTGAAAAAGCGATAACAAGATACACTAACAAGGCAATCCCACCAGATGCGTTCACTAAGAATAAAAATACTTTATCCGGAGAAATATAACTGAAAATAACGCCAATATAAGCAAAAAATGTACCAAACAACACAGCTCGAACCGGTACTCCGCTGCTACTTAATTTTAAAAATACCTTCGGAGCATCTCCTCTTCCAGCCATTGAAAAAAGCATTCTTGAATTTGTATACAAACCTGAATTTAAACAAGAAAGCACTGCGGTCAATACGATAAAATTCATAATTTGAGCTGCTGCTGGTATACCGATATGTTCCAGTACCGCTACAAATGGGCTTTTTAGTATATTAGCTGAATCCCAAGGAAGAAGAGTCACAACTACCGTGATAGAACCTATGTAAAATACAAGAATACGCCAAATCACACTGTTAGTCGCCGTTTTTACTGCTTTGGCAGGCTCTGTTGATTCCCCTGCTGCTACCGCAACAATTTCAGATCCCATAAATGAAAATATAACGACTGTAATTCCAAGAAGAACAGAACTTATACCATGAGGAATAAATCCTCCTTGCCCGACTAAATTAGAGAAACCGGGTGCTGAAGTTCCTGGTACAAGCCCCATAATAACAGCTAGTCCAAGACAAAGAAACAACACAATACTTACTACTTTTATAAAAGAAAACCAATATTCAAATTCTCCAAATGATTTCACTGAAAACACATTTGTAAGGGTCAAAAGAACAGTTAAAATTAAGCTTAATAACCAAAGTGGAACTTGTGGAATCCAATATTGAATAATCCCTGCTCCTGCCGTTGCTTCTATGGCAATAACGATTACCCAAAAAAACCAATACAACCAGCCAATTGTATACCCAGCCCACGGACCAATTGCCTCACGTGCATAGGTAGCAAAGGAACCACTTGTCGGATTAGCAACTGCCATTTCGCCTAGCATCCTCATTACAAAGATAACCAGCAGTCCAGCTAGTGCATACGAAAGTATAGAACCAGGACCGGTAGAATGAATAACCGCACCACTCCCAACAAATAGGCCAGCTCCAATAACTCCACCAATCGAAATCATTGTAATATGACGTATCTGTAAATCCTTCTTTAATTTTTTATCCGTCTTCATCTTATACCCCTCCCATTTTTCAGAATCCATGTAAAAGCATTAAGTATTACGTCTTGTTTTTATATGTAAAAACTGTGTTTCTTCATCTTATATTTCATCCCCCCTTTTTACCCCATGATGAAATTCTTTTTTATACTTTCGTTTTCTTTTTAATGTGCGACACTAATTTAAAAATATCAAAATATTCTAAAAATAACAAATAGTATCTTTTTCCATAAAGAAAAAGATAGTCCTTGAACTTAAAAAACACATTTATTTAGAGTTTTTCTATTCTATTAATGTAACAAATAGTTCTTACAATTATTGCTTCGGCGAAATCCCCAACCAAAACAAATCAACTAACTCTTCTGCTACTTTTTCTGGTCCGCCCAGCTGTTCCATCAGTGAATGTTTGTTAGAAATTATCGTAACGGCAGAAAATGAATGTGCAAGTAGCAAAGGATTTTTCGGAGCAACTTCACCATTCTTTATCGCCGCTTGAAACAAATTTTCTAAAATGCACTGATCAAAGTTTTATTTTATTTTCTCAACAATTTTTTTAGTTAATTATGGTAAAATATAAATGGGATGGGAGTCCCCAATACATAAGTGGTTATTCAAGTCAGAGAAAAGGCACTCGAAATGAGTGCTTTTTCTCTGTTTAAGATTTTAATAGAAGGCATGAAATTGATTACATTTAGTACAAAAAGTACAAATGCATTCTCAAAATGAGAAAATTATTATTTTCTACTAACTTATCCATTTGGAATTCCTTTCAACTCAAATCTCTTTATTCGTCCGTTTCAACACGAAAACAGAGAGCTCAGGTTTACTTAAAAACCGCAAAGGCATTCTCGTAGTTCCAATTCCACGATTGACATACAATTGTAATGGTTTACTTCGATCTTTGAATGAATACAATCCTTCCACATATTTTTCAGCTAATGACGTAGTCACAATAGGTCCTATGAACGGAATTTGGACTTGCCCGCCATGACTATGCCCGGAAATCTGAAAATCTACTGGATATTTACGAATTTGATCTGCAACATCTGGTTCATGTACCAATAGTAAGTTAAAATCTTGACTTCGGAGCTGTTGCAACGTACGTTGAATTTGTGGCTTTCCGAGTAAAAAATCATCTAGTCCAGACACTGTAATATGATTACCATTTGCTACTGTTATCTTTTTCACTTCATTTACTAAAACAGTGAAACCCACTTCCTCCATATATTTCTTATATAATCTACTCCCCCCTCCACCACGATCATGATTACCAAACACTGCATATTTTCCAAACGGAGCACAAATTTGGTTCAAAATAGCTTTTGCCTGTTCTCTTTCAGAATGGTACGTACCAAAATGATCAATTAAATCACCCGTAAAAACAACAATATCAGGCTTTAGTATATTTATTTGTTCTACTAGCCCTTGTAGCTGTTGAAGAGTAAAATTTGGTCCTAAATGTGTATCTGACAACTGTACAATTTTTATATTATGAAAACCCTCTGGAATATTAGGGTTTTCAATATCATTCCATGTGATTGATATTGATTTAGGTTCAAATTTTGTGGCATATAAATAAACTACCACTGGTAAAATAAAAATGGCTAGGAAGCTAATTACAATTATTTTCTTTGAAATTATATCTTTCTTTTTTCTCTCTATATTAACACTCATGTTTTCACCTCTAGATGTATCATAAGAGCTTAATGTTACATCTGTGTTACAAAATGAGAAGGTAATACTACTATACGAATTTAAACACATTGTAAGGTATTAATTGCTTTTATTATGCATTTTTATCCATCATAAAGCCGCACCCAATTGACAAGATTTTGAAAATTATGTAACATAAATTTATAATTTCTATATTCAATAAAAACGTTATTATTCCTAATACACTGTTCATTATGCTCCTACAAAATAAAGCTATTTCAACCAGTATAAATAGTACATTTTCTACAAAAACAGGTCTGATTTATGTTGGTTTTTATATTTATTCCGCATTAATAGGCAGTACGACTCCCATCTCAAGATTCTGAGAAATTCAAAGAAGATAGATGGGGGGTAACTGCCCGTAAAAGCTCGATTGGTGAGGACTAATGATCAGTGGAGGATGAAGAAAACCTCCACTGATCAAAGCTTCACTTTATTACCATAAATATGGAGGGGTTATTTATGTCTGTCTATGCACCACAAGAAATTACTGAATTGGCTACCAATTCAGGACAAAAGAAAGCTCTTTTACCGCTACTGCCTATGCTAATTCTCGGGTTTCTAGGTGGCGCTTTCATTGCATTAGGTTATTTACTCGATATTCATGTAATTGGAACTGTGCCAAAGTCTTGGGGATCGTTTGCTAGTTTTCTAGGAGCTGCTGTTTTCCCGATCGGTCTCATCTTAATTATCCTTGCCGGCGGTGAATTAGTAACCGGTAATATGATGACCGTACCAATTGCTTGGTTTTCTAAAAAGATTACCTTCTCTAAAGTATTAAAAAATTTAACGATTGTTACTGTTAGTAATTTTATTGGAGCTGTATTTGTTGCTTATTTTTTCGGACACATTGTTGGGTTAACGGAAGGACAGTTCTTAACAAAAACCGTAGCCATCGCTCAAGCAAAACTACATGATACACCTTTGCAAGCATTTGTCTCTGCTATTGGCTGTAACTGGCTCGTTTGCTTAGCTGTTTGGCTCAGTATGGGTAGCAAAGATTTTAGCGGAAAAGTGATTGGCATTTGGTTTCCTGTCATGACCTTTGTTGCCATTGGCTTTCAGCACGTTGTAGCCAATATGTTTGTCATTCCAGCAGCTATCTTTGCAGGGCATCTAACTTGGATGGAATACTTCCCGAATTTCATTGTCGTCTTTTTCGGAAATTTAGTCGGTGGTATGATTTTCGTTGCCTTACCTTATTTTTTAGCTTATAACAAACAGGTGCAGTCTAAAAATGAAACAGCTGAATTAAAGAAAAAATCTGCGACTGCTTAACAAAATAATTTAACAGAAAATCAATAGTACACTTGTTCTCTTCCCTTTTATACGTTATAATAACAGCTTATAATCAATATTTACATATGAGGTGAAGATATGAATAAAACAGAATTAATTAAAAATGTAGCACAAACAGCTGAAATTTCACAAAAAGAAGCTACTGTAGTTGTGCAATCTGTATTAGAATCAATCACAAACACTTTAACAACTGGTGAAAAAGTACAACTTATCGGATTCGGTACATTTGAAGTTCGTGAAAGAGCTGCTCGTACAGGCCGTAACCCACAAACTGGTGAAGAAATGCAAATCGCAGCTTCAAAAGTTCCTGCATTCAAAGCTGGTAAAGAATTAAAAGAAGCAGTAAAATAATGAAAAAAACAGCCTTCTCTCTTATGAGAAGGCTGTTTTTTTCATTATATAATTGATAAAAATTTGTCCATTATGTTTCTTGTTTTGCTCCTCTATGCACATATATCCCTTTTTCTCAAAAAAAGGTCTTGCTGTAATACTGGCTTCTGTGTATATTTCCTGTTGTTCTAGCTGGGTTGCCTCTTTCTCCAGCATTTGCAATATTTGAGAAGCAACTCCCCACCCCTGATAATTTTTATGAGTAAATAATCGATCTATGTAAGCTTCATCATTATAATCCCCAAAACTAATTATCTTTCCTTCAAACTCAGCTACATAACATATATTCTTTTCTAAAGAATTCAACCATTTCGTACGATCTAAACCTTTTGGTGCCCATGCATCTAATTGCTTTTGATTATAATCTTTCGCATTAATTGTATGAACCGTATCATAAAAGAGCTGTAACACTTGGTCTAAATCATTTTTATTAAATCTTCTTACTAAAACATTTCTGATCATTTTTAGTACCCCTTATATTCCCTAATAGATAAAATTAAACCAAAAATAAAAATAAATACCAGACTACCAACTCCAACTGTATAATTTATAAAAGTTCTTCCAACACCTTCATGTGGACTAAATAACAGCAGGATAGCCCATGGGTAAAAAGTATTTCCCGATGCATTTACCAATATTAAATTGAAAAATAACACGAGACATAAGAGGATCACAACTGCTAAAAAAAATTTCCACTTTATAGCAAAAAATGAGGCGATTAGAATTAAACCAAAATGCATTATTACCCGCAAATAGCGGGATAAAAAAGGTAAGCGCATAACGAATATGTGCTTACCTTTTTTGTTTTAGATTTTAATCATGTATAGAACCCTTTATCTACAATTATTGATTAAATACAAACCGTAATGCCCTACTTAAAACGGTCGGTATTACAGATGCATGATTTTCTCCGTCAGCTTCATGGAAAGCAAATCGTAATCTACTATGTTGTAAATCAACTAAACGCTCCGATAGTGCATTTGCATCAAGAACCATATGATCTTTTTCTAATGATCCCACGGTTAGAAAAACTCCAATCTCAGAATCTACTTTGTCTAACTCATTTATAAAAGCTGACTCTTTTTCGAGAATGGATTGGTTATTCCACCAAATAGAAGGACTGCTTATAAAATATGTTTGAAAGGCATTTATATTTGTAAACAATACGTACAAAGCAAATAATCCACCTAATGAATGTCCAAATATTGTTTGTCTCTTACAATCAATTTGAAACTGTTTATTGATTTGTGGTTTCAATTCTTCTTGAATAAAATCAAAAAAAACATTCGCTCCTCCTGTTTTCGGCCATGGTTTTCCATCTGGTCTTGGCGGTAAAGTAAGAGAAGACGATGGAAGTGTAAAATCATAAAATCGGTAGGCAGCAGCAAAATTTTCTTCTACTGGATAACCGATACCAACAATAATAGCTGGTATAACTCCCGTTTTTTCAGATCTAACAGATTGTACCCGCACAGCCTCTTGAAACGTTTGGAAAAAAGCATTCCCATCTAATACATAAATCACGGGATATCCAGAAGGTGGAGCTGGTTGCTTCGGCTTCGAAACATAAATTTGATATTGACGATTGTCTTTTTTGGAATGCATATTCCATTGTTCTGTATTCGAAATGATAGCATCTTGTTTTTCAATACTGAAATTCATGAGATAAAATCCTCCCTCTTACTTTTTAACTCGTTACATAAATTTCTGTATTTTCCTCTTGGAATACACTGTCGTAACCGAAACATACAGGAGCACCATTATAAGGATCTATCATTACTCTTGCATCAATATGAAATACATTTTTTAACACTTCATTTGTAATAATTTCTACTGGTCTTCCAGTTGTAACGATTTTTCCTTCTTTCATTGCAATAATCTCATCTGAGAATCGTGCCGCATGATTAATATCATGTAAAACCATAACAACCGTACATTTATGTTCCTTATTTAATCGTTCAGCTATTTGCAGTACTTCTAATTGATGAGACATATCAAGATAGGTAGTTGGTTCATCTAATAATAAAACTTCTGTTTCTTGCGCTAAAGCCATTGCTAGCCACACTTTTTGTCTTTGCCCACCTGATAAATTCGCGATTTGACGTTTACGAAAAGCAGTCGTTTTTGTAATATCCATCGCCCATTCAATGATTTCTTTATCTTTAGATGATATTTTATTGACATTGTTACGGTGTGGATATCGCCCGTAAGAAATCAGTTCTTCTACCTTCAATTCTCCTGGAGCAATTGGGTTTTGTGGTAATAAAGCCAGCTGCTTCGCAATTTGTTTTGTCGGGATGGTGTGTAAATCCTGCCCTTGTAAATACACTTTACCATTCTTCTGTTTTAAAATTCGGCCCATTGTTTTTAACAAAGTAGATTTTCCACATCCATTTGGTCCGATAATCGTCGTTACTTTGCCTTCCTGTATTTCTACATTTAAATCACGAAACACCGTAAATTTTTCATAGCTTGTTTCTAAATTCTCTACGCATAAGACATTCACTTCTTATCACTCCTTTTACGCCTTCGCTTTGTATAATAAATATAAGAAATATGGTACACCAATAATTGAAATCACGATTCCAACTGGTAACTCTGCTGGTGTAAAAATTGTTTTCGCAATAAAATCAGAGGCAATAACAAGTAGCATTCCAATTGCTCCGCATACAGGAATAACATGATTATGATGAATGCCAACAAGACGTTTCGCAATATGCGGCGCCATTAAACCAACAAAACCAATGCTTCCTGAAACAGAAACGCAAGCACTTACTAATCCAATACTACTTAATAATAAAATGGATTTTTCTCTTTCTACTGAAACTCCTAAACTTGTTATACTCGTCTCTTCCAATTGAAATAAATCGAGCAAGTACGCTTTTCTTTTGATAATTGGAATTAAGATAATGAGCCATGGCAATATTGCAATAATATATTTCCAGTTTGCATTATATATACTTCCCGAAACCCAAACCGCAGCCATTTCAAAATCAGTAGCTTTCATTTTCAATGATACATACATGGAAAATGCTCCAAAGCCTGAACCTATTGCAATCCCTGTTAGCAAAAGACGCTGCGAATCTAATTTTCCATCTCGCCAAGAGAACATATATATTAATATAGCGGCCCCTATGCCACCGACTAAACCAAATAGTGGCATCATCATGATAGAGATCCAATCTGTAATTTTTATTTGGCCTTGAAAGAAAAACATAAAGATAACGATTGCAGTTCCTGCTCCTGCATTAATCCCTAAAATACCTGGATCTGCTAAACCATTTCGTGTAACTCCTTGAATAACAGCACCTGCAATTCCAAGTCCTACTCCTACTAATCCAGCAATTACAATTCTAGGAAGCCTAAAATCAAATATAACTAAATCATGCTCAGGAACTGGATCAATCCGAAATATCGTTCGAAATACATCTGTAATCGTAATATCAAACGTACCATTTGTTAAACTTATATAAATTGCACTCAAAATTAAAAATATGATAATACTCATTGTCATTACATAACGCTGGGTTGAACCTCTAAGCATGCTTCTCTCCTCCTCTTGTTCTAATTAAGTAAAGGAAGAAAGGAATTCCAATTAATGACGTAACGATCCCTATTGGTGTTTCAAATGGATAATTTACAAATCTACTTAACACATCACATAAGGCTAGAAAAACTCCACCGATTACACCAGCACACGGTACAATCCATTTATAATCTACTCCAATTAAAAAGCGAGTAACATGAGGAATAATTAGTCCTACAAAACCAATTTTTCCAACTAAAGCAACCGCAGTACCTGTTAAAAACACAACAGATATAATTGCAGCAGCTTTTACAAGTTTTGTACGTTGGCCTAAATTAATAGAAACCTCTTCTCCTAACGAAAGAATCGTAATAGATTTTGAAATAAGAAGCGCCAGAATAATACCAGCTAAGCCAAACGGAATTGCTAACTTGAGTATATTCGGATCCACTTGATGTAATTTCGCATTATACCAGAAGCTAATATTTTGCGAGACTTGAAAATAGGATGCAATTGCAGCAGAAATACTACTTAAAAATGTTCCTATAACAGTTCCTATAATAGCCAACCGAACTGGTGATAATCCATTTCGAAGCAATGAACCAAATCCAAAAACAATTCCAGCTCCTAATGCTGAGCCAAGCATAGAACATAAAATCATACCCACTGAAGACATGCCTGGAAGGAACACCATACAAATTGTAATAACAAATGCAGAGCCATCTGTAACACCCATAATAGAAGGGGATGCAAGATAGTTTCTTGTCATCCCCTGCATAAGTGCTCCTGATATGGCTAGAAATGCTCCGACTAATAGAGCTCCAACTACCCTTGGTAAACGAGAAGTAATAATAATATTATGATTTACATTTCCTGAATCAAAATGAAACAGTGCATTCCAAGCTGTTTCAAAATCAATATTTTTCGCCCCATATAAAATAGATAACATAATCGTCAGTAAAATAAATATGGGTGCTAAACATACAATTATCATTGGTACTGAATTTATTTTCCGCATATCATTCAACGCACCTTACTTATTTAATTATTTAGATAAATTTTTCACTGCTTCTTTTAAGAATGCTGTTTTACTCCAAGCAGTACCACCTTGTGCCATTGGATCAACAGTGTTTACAAATACTTTTTTATCTTTGACAGCATTAATACTTTGCCAAATTGGATTGCTTTCTAATTCTTCTAGCGCTTTTGGCTTATCTTTATTTTCACTTGCTTCAAATTGTAGGAAGACATAATCTGGATTGATTTCAGCGAATTTTTCTAAAGAGATTGCTTCTTGTGCTTTTACAGCTTTAATTTGTTCTGGAACAGTTAATCCTAAATCTTTGTAAATAACAGGGTTGAAGTATACGCCTTCTGGATAAAGATACAAGCTACTAGCTCTTAGTCTTACTACCAGAACCTTCTTATCTTTTAACTTGTCTGATAGTTTTCCTTTTGCTTTCTCAGCATCTGCTTTGTAATCCTTAATAATTTTTTCTGCTTTATCTTTCTTACCAGATAGCTCTCCCATTAACTTTAAGTTATCTTCCCAATTTGTAGAAATGTGTGACACTGGGAATGTAGGAGCTACCTTCGTAAACTTCTCAAACGTTTCTGGTGGGAATTTTGAACTAGATGTAATTACATCTGGTTTTAATTGAAGTAACGTTTCAAAATTGGGTTGCATTTTCTCACCAACAGATTTTGCACCTTCTAAATCTTTTGCTAAATACTCAGGTAACTTTCCACCTACTGTAATTGCTCCTACTGGCTTAATACCTAGTACAGCTGCATCTTCCATTGATTCTAAACTAGCTGTTACAATTTTTGATACTTTTGCAGGCACTGTATATTCTTTCCCAAGATATGTGATTTTCTGTTTCTCATCCTTCTTCGTTTCAGTCGCTTTACTTTGCTGCTTTTGTTCTCCTGAACTCTTTTCTGCACTGTTACATGCTGCAAGACCTACACTTAATACCGTTACCATTCCTAGCGCAAATAACTTCTTCTTCATGTTTCTAACTACTCCTCTCCAAATTTACAATCTTAAAATGTATAAAATACACCATTTTAATGATTTTTATGAATCAAATGAAACATCGTCTTTATCTATGTATTTCCTTAGCGTACATCTATTCAACATTGAAAATCATTTACTTCACTTCCTCTAATAACAAATCATCTTTTCTATCTTCACCAATTGATAATGATTATCGTTATTAAGTATATATTTATATACCAATTATTTCAAGAATAATTTTAGAAATTTGAACAATTATGTGTACACTAACAATAGAGTTTAATTTCGAAACCGTAACACCGTCCACTTTTGTAGAGGGTGTTACAACAAACAACACTTACATTTATATCCACTTTACCATTATTTTTAATATTAATATCTTTCAAAGAATCCCTCCTAAAAAAACAAACGTTCGATTACGCCTAATGTAATCGAACGTTTGTTTTTTTAGCTTTATTGCATGGCCAGATGCTCTCTCCCACCTAAAAAGAAGGGTTTTATGTCGGTTTTTTATTTTGTATTTATATAGACGCCTACAACATATCTACTTCAATACTATTTATAACTTAAGTATTCAAAAACTTCACACATACCGGGTCAGGCACAACAACAACATCAGACTGCAAAAGCGTTAGCTTTCCTGTAGACTCGTTTCTTGAAAATAACACAAGATTACTGGATTTTTCATTTAAAGCAACAAGGAATTTTTCAGTAGGATCAAGTACAAAATCTCGTGGCCAATTCCCTTCTGTAGATATAGATTCAACAAAAATAAGTTTACTTGAATCTTGATTTACACGGAAAACAGCAATACTATTATCTCCCCGGTTTGCTGCATATACAAAGCGACCATCCGAAGAGATATGAATCGCACTACCTTGGTTGTTCTCATTATATTCTTCTGGAATGGTAGAAATGTATTGTAACTCTTTAAAACTGCCGTCCTCAGCATTATATGTTAAAACGATTACTTCTGAACTAAGTTCAGTCATCATATAAGCGTATTTTCCATTTGGATGAAACACAAGATGTCTTGGACCACTTCCTGGATTGACAGATAAATTGCTAACTTCCGTTAAAATACCGCTATTTACTTCATATGTAATCAATTTATCGATTCCTAAATCAATAGCTACTACATATTTTTCATCAGGAGTAAATCCCGCGTAATGTGTGTGCGGCTTTTGTTGTCTTTCTTTATTTGGGCCCGAACCTTTATGTTCAATAATGGATGTTGCAGAACTTACAGTTCCATTTTCCTGATTTACTAGATAGGATTCAATTGTCCCTTTATGGTAATTTGCTGTAACTACTGTGTGATTTTTTCTGTCAACACTAACATGGCAAGGGGGTGCTCCTTCTAACAATTGGTTATTTAGCACTTCAAGATTTTTGGTCTGATCGTTAATTGAATAAGCCGTTACACCTCCTGATTCCTCTTTTTTTATTACCGAATAGAGATATTGATTGTCTTGACTAATGGTTAAGTACGTGGGGTTGTCTAAATGAGCCGCTTCCTTTACATCCAAGATTCTTGCTGTTTCTGTATCCAGCGTAAAGCTGTAAATACCTTTGCTGTCACCTTTCGTATAAGTTCCGATATACCCAAAAAACTTACTTTTATTCATCATCTTTGTATGCTCCTTTCAGAAAATTTTATTCATATTATTACATTCTAAGTTGGCTGTAAATAATCCCTTTATTTAAACACTGAAACAAATCCTCATGCTTCTAATGCAAGTTTACTATCTATAGAAACAGTAAACAAAGATATACTTACACACACTCGTTTACAAAATAATTTTTTTAATAAAAAGCCCCTTTATCAGGACTCTGGTGTAACCCATCTTACCTGATAAGGGAATCATCCTTTTAACAATTATATTTATTTAGGTAAAAATTTCAGTGTGAATTCTTGTATTTTTTCGTTCTAAATAAAGTTCAACTCTATCTTGTCTTTCAGTAGAATATCTTTGTAATCTTGCTCTTATATTCTTACATGCGTACATACGTACTTCTTTCGGGGTATACTGATTTCGGAGGTGTTCACATGAAAAATGAAGGGCCACAAGATCATGAAAACATTCAGAGAGAAACTCCGAATTCTTTTGGGACAGATACGTGTGCGGATAGCATGACAGACGAAAGATGGCAAGCAATTGTACACAATGATTCATCATATGATGACAAATTTTTTTACGCAGTAAAGACCACTGGTATTTTTTGTAGACCATCATGTAAATCCAGAACTCCTAACATAAATAATGTACGAATTTTTCTAGATGCACAGCAAGCTCTATCGGAAAAATTCCGCCCCTGCAAACGATGTAAACCGAATGGACTGAGATTGCCCGATGAAGATTGGGTAACACAAATTACGGAATACATTGATAATAATTACAATGAAACATTAACGTTAGAAACGCTAGCAGATATGTGTCACGGCAGTCCTTATCATTTACAGCGTACTTTCAAACGAGTTATGAGGATCACCCCAATTGAATATATCCAGCAAACACGAATTTCCAAAGCGATTCAACATCTTACCAACACGAAAAAAACCATTATGGAAATAGGTTTTGCGGTAGGCATACCTAATACAGCCCATTTTGCAACATTATTTAAAAAGAAAACAGGATATACGCCTACAGAATATCGACAATCAAATGTGGAGGTGTTAGGCAGTGGAATTGAAAAATAATCAAACCTTGCATTGGACATTATTTGTTCACGAGCAATGGAATATACATATCGCAACGACATCAGAAGGACTCTGTTTCGTGGGTTCTCAAAATAAGGATTTTGAAGAATTGTCAAATTGGGCTAAGAACCGATTTCCACAGCACATTTTGGTACAAGATGACCAAAGATTATATCCATATGTTGCCGAATTAATAGAGTATTTTGAAGGGCAACGTAAGATTTTCACATTACCTATTGATATTAAGGGTACTCCGTTTCAATTATCAGTTTGGAAGGCATTACGTGAAATTCCTTATGGGCAAACCTATTCATACTCTGATATTGCGGAGTTGATTCAAAGACCAAAATCGGTACGTGCTGTTGGAGCAGCTATTGGCGCCAATCCAGTTTTGATTACAATTCCTTGCCATCGGGTCATTGGGAAAAATGGAAAATTGACTGGTTTTAGGGGTGGTTTAGAAATGAAGAAGTATTTATTGTTATTGGAAAAAGTAGGGGTAGATATGAGAGATGGAACCGAAAGTGCCTAGTTGTATTAAGGAACGCATTGTATTCCTTGATTGGGATGCGTTGCAACATTCTCTAGACGACCATGGCTATGCCACAATTCCAGCCTTATTGGACAAAGAACAGTGCCAGAGAATTATAAATATATATGATGAAGATTCATACTGAAAACAAATTTCCAGCTTCCAAAAGTTCAACACATAAAAGAAATGTACATAAAAACTGAGATAAGAGAAAATCATATAAGGGTACAAAAAATGCAATACAGGAGGAAACAAAAATGCCACAACAAATTGATATTAACCAATTAAAAAAAGCTCAAGCAGCAGTATCCCTTTCTAAGGGACTGATTACACAAGCAATTGAACAATCTGCTGCAGATCAAGTACTATGTGAGGAAGCTTTAAAACAAGCTTCAACTGAGATAGCTCAAGCTCAAACCTTTGTGAGTCAAGTACAATCATCCCTTCAAACACAGTCAGCTCAACAATCAGAATAAAATCAATCTGATATGAAAAGAAAACACTGAAGATAGTAATCCAGCGTTTTTAGATTTAAAAGAATTTTAAAACCCAGATAGTAATCTAACACTATCTGGGTTTGTTTCTTTTATGCTTTTTCTTCAAATAACCGCGCTATCTCGATAATAACTTGAACAGCTTTTTCCATATTATCTACAGAAATATATTCAAATTTACCGTGGTAGTTTTCCCCACCGGTAAAAATATTTGGTGTTGGCAGACCCATATACGATAATTGGGAACCATCAGTACCACCACGGATTGGTTGGATTTTCGGCTCGATATCGAGGTTTTTCATTGCTTCATAAGCAATATCGACAATTTCCTTGACCGGTTCAATCTTTTCAAGCATATTGTAGTATTGATCATTCATCTCGAGGATAATATTTTCAGCACCATACTTCTCCTGCATCTGATTCGCGATTGCTGCCACTTTTTCTTTTCGGGCAATAAAGTTGTTACGGTTAAAGTCACGGATAATATAATTGGATTGACTTTGTTCAACATCACCATTTATCGAGATAAGGTGGTAGAATCCTTCATAACCATCTGTATACTCTGGTGCCTCTACTGCCGGTAGTTGCTCGTGGAACTCCGTCGCTAGCTTATTTGCATTGACCATTTTATTCTTGGCTGTACCAGGATGAGTATTGTTTCCTTTGAAAATAAGTTTGGCACTTGCAGCATTGAAACTTTCATACTCTAGTCCCCCCAGCGGTCCACCATCCATCGTGTAAGCAAATGTTGCCCCAAAAGCTTTCACATCAAAATGTGCTGGTCCACGACCAATTTCTTCGTCAGGTGTAAATGCCACTCTAATTTTCCCATGTTTGATTTCCGGGTGATGCAATAAATAGTCCATTGCGGTCATAATTTCCGTAATTCCAGCTTTATCATCTGCGCCAAGAAGTGTTGTTCCATCAGTAGTAATCAATGTATGCCCTTTATAAGAAGGCAACTCCGGGAACATTTCTGGCGTTAAAATAACGCCTAATTCCTTGTTCAGTGTAATCGCTTTACCATCAAAATTTTGATGGACTTTGGGCTTAACATTTTCCCCTGTAAAATCTGTTGCAGTATCCAGGTGCGCTAAAAAGCCAATCACCGGTACCTGCTTATCCGTATTTGCAGGAAGTGTCGCCATCACATAACCATTCTCATCCATCGTTACTTCTGATAATCCTATCTCTTTTAATTCTTCCACTAATTGTTTAGCGAACTCAATCTGCCCAGATGTTGATGGTACTGTATGACTTTCTTCACTGGATTGTGTGTCTACTTTGACATATCTTGTAAAACGTTCTATGATTCCTTGTTTCATGCTAATTCACTCCTTTTAATGTTATCTCCCTTTATTATAGACCCTGCTGCACAATATTTTTATTTATTTCAACTGTAATTGTACTACTATTCTCACTACATCTAGTATCTCATATCCTCCTTTACAAAAAACACAAAAAACTCCCGTTCCTATAAAAGAGACGAGAGTTAACCCGCGTTGCCACCCTAGTTGAAAGCATAAACATATATACTTTCCCCTTAAAACATTAACGACCTTTTAGCCGGAAATGATTACTACCTTCATAATGAAGCGTTCCACATTTTTCTCAAGGATGGATTCATACTTGGTATTGGAAAACAGACATATCTATATAAATCCATTTTGATTTTTCGACATATAAGCCGCGGCTATGGATAACAAAAGGTGACCTGCACTCGTTTACTCTCTTTGTTTTCACTTCGCATGGGGCAGGAAAAGGATTTGACCGCTTCTATGCATGAACGGATGCTCTCTCCCACCTAAAAAGAAGGGGTTTATGTCGGTTTTTAAATTTGTATTTATATATCTCATCGTTCCTTGTAATACGTTTCACCATAACACTTCTATACACTTTCTCACAACAAAAGACATTCATCATATTTTAATTTGTTTCATTTTGATTGTACGTACACGGCGATATGTTCTAACATTAACAATAAAATCATTGAAAAACTACTCTGTCAGGCTTTCATGAAAAATCTAAAAAAGCAGACCTTTGTTACATAATAAAGGTCTGCTTTCATGTATTATTCCCCTAAATCCACATTGTGGTACACTTGTTGCACATCTTCTAAATCTTCTAATGCATCAATCATTTTTTCAAATTGTTCTTGTGCATCTTCTGGAAGTGTTAGCTCATTTTGCGCAAGCATTGTTAATTCTGCAACTGTAAATTCAGTTATACCAACATTCTTGAATGCTTCTTGTACTGCATGGAACTGGTCAGGTTCAGCATAAACGATAACCGCTTCATCTTCTTCTAAAATGTCACGTGCGTCTACATCTGCTTCCATTAATATTTCAAGCACTTCATCTGCTGTTTTACCTTCAAGGCCGATGACAGCCGTTACATCAAACATATATGTTACAGATCCATTTACTCCCATGTTACCACCGTTTTTACTAAATGCAGCACGCACATCTGCCGCAGTACGGTTCACGTTATTTGTCAGTGTATCCACGATTACCATTGATCCATTTGGTCCGAAACCTTCATAACGAAGTTCGTCATAGCTTTCTTCTGAACCACCTTTTGCTTTTTCAATCGCACGGTCAATAATCGTTTTCGGTACACTGTAAGTTTTTGCACGCTCAAGTACAACTCTTAAAGTTTGATTTGATTCTGGATCTGGTTCACCTTGCTTTGCTGCTACATAAATTTCGCGTCCAAACTTTGCGTATATACGACTCGTATTTGCATCTTTTGACGCTTTTTTTTCTTTAATATTGTTCCACTTACGGCCCATTCTGTTCCACTCTCTTTCAACTTTGAATCTACACAAATATATTACTATGAAATACTATACTTCTTCAACATAACGATAATGAATTCGTTACGATTTCATATTATTGACAAACAATATGAATTGAAGATGTTGCATTCATTCACTAGATTCTATTATACCTTAATTTTATAATTTATCGCGAGTTTAATATTGAACTCCCCGTGACTAAAGTCGCAGTATTCGAAAAAACAGCGTATTTGTTTAGTCTAATATCTACACGGATTGCATGTTCGATATCAATAGAAATAGATAAAGTGAAACTTTTATCAGTGGGGAGTTCTTCATCCCTCACTGATAATTAGCCTTCACCAATCGGGCTTTTACGGACAGTTATCCCCCACCTATCTTCTTTGTTTCTCTCTGAATCTTGAGATGGAGTTCTTACTGACCACGAATAGCAGGATAAAAAATAAAGTTATCTAAAAAGATAATTTTATTCTATATAAATCCATTTCGCTTTTTCGACATATAGCAGCGGCTATGGATAACAAAAGGTGACCTGCACTCGTTTTCTCTCTTTGTTTTCACTGTGTCTAAGTAGGAAAAAGATCTGACCGCTTCTATGCATGGCCGGATGCTCTCTCCCACCTAAAAAGAAGGGTTTTATGTCGGTTTTTTAATTTGTATTTATATACATATAAAAAAGAAATCTTTATTATTCAAACAACTTTATTTCAATTTTAAAGTAAAGATTTTTATTTCATTAAAACATAATGTCCATATTAATCATTTTTAGCAAGGCGATGTTTTTCAAAAAATGTTTGTACATATTCCATAAATTCTTTTGGCTCTTGACGGAATGGGGCGTGATAACCTTGTTCAATAATATGGAAGGTACTATTTTTTAATAATTGATGATATGTTTCGCCGTTTTTCCATGAAACGCTTTTATCATGTCTTCCCCAAATAATCAAGGTTGGCACATGAATTTCATTCGCATCGATAATAAGGCGACGCTGCCGCATTTTACTCAATTCTGTATAATGTTCTGTATCCTCACGTTTATATTTCACTTTATTTTCATGATAGTCTGTAATTGCAGATACGGTATGTAAGTCAGTCGATAAATTGGGTTTTATTGATCCTTCTCCTTGCTGCAAGGATTCTATCCCTGTTGCATCAGATAAAATAAGATGTGTGATTGCATTTGGATATAAGTACGTTAAATTGAGAGATATTTCTCCCCCCATCGAATGACCCAATATCACAAACTTATCATAGCCTAACTTTTTCATTAATTTATAGTATAAATTTGCTTGGTTTGGAAATGAATATTGAAAATCCATTGGCTTCGAAGAGTGACCGAAACCTAAAATATCGACCGCGATAATAGTATGATCTTTTGCTAATTTCGGATAAATATCACCAAAGCCATTAGAGGAACCTCCAAAACCATGAAGCATAAGTAAAGGTGGTTTATTTTCACCAATTTGTTTAAAATATATCGTTTGGCCATCAATTTCTACCATTTTTTCTTTTGTATTCAATTTTGTTGCCATTGTTTCTTTCACTTGTTTTGCCTTTGCTGTTGGTTTTTCTATAACATTACAGCTCACTAATAATGCGAGAGCAAGACAACTAATTATATAAAGCTTTAATCGTTTCAAATTCAGTTTCTCCTTTCTAATCTATTGCTGCATCCAGCATAGCAAGTAACATATTCCAATTATCAGAAAATTGGAGTGCTTATCATAAGAGGTGAAATAACAGTTTCTTAAAACTACGAGAGTTGTAGCTACTTTGGAGATTAGATTGAGAATATGGAATGTGTACGAATGCATGCCATCAAATTCATTGACTTTAATTTTTACAGGCATCTTATATTCCCTCACTTTTTTATTATCACTCTTTATTGTAACTTAATCAGTTACAATAAAGATAAAAAAATATGTACAGTAATTGTAAAGATGCTACTAGTTTTCATATTTATCGTCTTTGTTGTAATCATTATAGTTACAACTAGAATAGAAGTCAACTCTTCTTCACACAAATTTATACAAACAATTCTAACCCCATTAAAATAAGAAGATTACGAGCTGCTAACGCCTTACAAATACCTTAATACAAGATAAATACTCCAACGCATGTAGTAACATATTTCATTTAAATTCTTTAAATAGTAATGATTGCACAAAAAAACGCCGTCTTTTTGCAAATTTATTTACCAAAAGAACAGCGTTTTTTACATATAAAAAATCGTGTGAATTTTTTCTTGTTAGCACTAGGGACAAAATCCCTTTTAGTTTTTTTTCATTACTTTTTCCTTTAGGAAACGATCTACATACCCTTCTGCTTTTGCAACGAATAAGTAAGCACCCATTGCTAATAAAGCAAGATCTAGTTCATATCCAGGATTCTTTCCATCTCCTAATAACCCAGCAGCTCCATTTACCTTTACAATTGCTCCAACTAAAATAAGTGCAAATAATAATCCAACATATCTTACACCTAAACCGATAATTAATAACACACCACCGACTAATTCAAATGTTGCTACTCCATATGCAAAGCCACCTGGTAATCCCATGCTTGTAAACCAGCCTGCAACGTTATCAATCCCTGATTGAAACTTTGCTAAACCGTGCGCAAAGAACGTTACCCCTAACACGATACGAATAATTAAATTCCCAATATATTGATTCATTTTGAACTCCCCTTTATTGTTTTGTAATAAGAAACTTTTATTTACATAACAAAACATACAGTATGTTTTGTTATTCGTCAATTCTTTTTTGAAAGAAAGTAAAAAAAGAAGGTCGCCGTTATATGAATGTTAATTAACAGAAAGACGGAATAATTATTATGAATATTGGTTCTGCAATACACGAAATACGTACAAGAAGCAGCATTACACTCACACAAATTTGTGAAAAAACAGGACTTTCAAAAGAGTTCTATCGCAAGGATAAATCATATTCAGAACAGTATTATGGAAGGTTAATGCTTCAAAATGAATTAACTTTATTATTACTAAACACCTATTAAAAATTTTTATTAATAAATTTATATATTAATATAAATGACTTGATTTCTCAGACTTATTCATCTGATATGTATATAATTGTATATTTAAAAAGAGCGGTGATAAAATGGGACTGAGACTCTTTCGGTATTTTCTTTTTTTCTTAGGATTGACTTTCTTCGGACTCGGCAACGCTATTGCGGTAAAGGATAAAGTGAAACTTTAATCAGTAGGGGTTTTCTTCATCCCTCACTGATTATTAGCCCTCACCAATCGGGCTTTTACAGGCAGTTTATCCCCCACCTAACTTCTTTGCTCCTTGCAGAACTTTGAGGTGGGGGAATTACTGCCCACAAATAGCGGGATAAACAAATAATTGCGGACTATAATCTGCAGAGCGCAAAGGATTACTCTCTCAAAATTGTCTTATAAAGATAAGGAGAATGATCTCTTGAAAATTGAAGAGGCATTTGGAGTTACGTTACAAAAACACAGAACTCTTTCCAAAATGAGTCAAGAACAATTAGCACTTAATTCTAGCTTAGATAGAACTTATAGTACAATCTTTGCACCAAAACCCCTTTTCGGCATTTCAAGATTTCTTCCTTGCCTAGCACTCGCTAATTCAATAGTGACGTGACTACTTATTTTTTTCAACTTTGTAACAGAAAGGCATTTATTCATGCAGGTGCTGTATAGCATGTTTTGTTTTTTCTAATTGCTTTACTGTAAATTCATATTGAGAAGACGAGTATGCAAAGAAAACAACATCGACTACTAATAGTTGAGCAAATCGAGAACTTGTTGCTGCACTACGAAATTTCGCTTCGGGTGCACGTGCTGTAAATAAAGATACATCTGCTAGCTCAGAAATCTTACTGTTCCCTAAACGAGAAAGACTAATTGTTTTCAGCCCAAGCTCTTTTGCTGTTTTCATTAGCTCTATTACATCCCTTGTTTCTCCACTATAGGAGACTCCCCAAAGTAATGCATTTTCTGATTGAGTAGCCATTGCTACTGCTAACAAATGGCGATCTGAAATTGCATAAGCTTTTTTACCTAGACGAATCCATTTCTGTGCTACATCCTCTGCAATAAGAAAAGATGCCCCTACTCCATAAATATAAATAACTTCTGCATCTCTTAGGAAATTCACTGCTTTTCCAATAGATTTCGTTTCTAATTGACCCACTGTATCATGAAGTGTTTGTACTGTATTAGATAACGTTTTATCAATAATTGACTGCGCTTTTTCATTAGGTTCAATATCAAAATACCCTACATGATGCATATGCTCTACTTCAGCGTATAGACGTGCTTTCAAATCCGGAAAACCCGTCACCCCTAATGATCGACAAAAGCGAACAACAGCCGCACTACTTGCTTCTGCTTCTTTTGCTACTTGATGTATTGTCATATGGGTTACTTCTTTTGTATGAGAAAGAATATATTCTGCTATCTTTTTCTCTGAGACAGGTAACTCACCTAAAATTAATTCTATTTGTGTTCGAATACTATTTACTGCCAATTGTTTCATCTTCTTTCCATTTATACTTTTCCTATTTAACTCCAGCGTTTCGCTTCCTTTGTAAAAAAATTTACCTATTACTTGCTCGTGAATGATTAACAGTTTTTTCTAGTTTATTATATAAAAAAAAGTACGACTATCCAAAGGATTAATCGTACTCTCTCAAAATTCCGCACTATTATTCTTGTTCCACCATTGCTTCTTTTGGTACACCAAAGAAATATGTGAGAACAAATCCAGCAGCATATCCAGCAAATAATCCAATTACATAGTTCAACCATGCTCCGTTTGCAATTAATGGAATTAAAGCCATACCCGATGGTCCAATTGCAATTGCGCCAACGTGACCCAATAAACCAATAACTGCTCCGCCAATACCTCCGCCAATACAAGCTGTAATAAAAGGACGTCCTAGTGGCAATGTTACACCGTAAATAAGCGGTTCACCAATTCCAAGGATACCAACTGGAAGTGCACCTTTTATCATATTTGTTAATGACTTATTCTTTCTGCAGCGAAGCCATAATGCAATTGCTGCACCAACTTGTCCAGCACCTGCCATTGAAAGAATAGGAAGTAATTGTGTCGCACCTATTGTATTAATCATTTCAATATGAATTGGTATTAATACTTGATGCAGCCCTAACATAACAAGTGGTAAGAACGCTGCTCCAAGTACAAACCCTGAGAATACACTTCCGTGTACTAATGTCCAGTTAATTGCACCAATTAAATTATTTGATATAAAACCAGCAAATGGCATAATGAAGAAAATTGTAATTAGTCCAACTACTAACAATGCAATTGTTGGTGTAACAATAATGTCTATTGCATCAGGAACAAATTTACGTAATTGCTTTTCAACAATTGATAAAATCCAAGCAGCTAATAGAACACCAAGTACTCCACCTTGTCCTGGTGATAGTGGTTGACCGTTGAATATATTGTGTATTGGAAGGTCAGCTGTTACGCCTGTTAAAAGCGTTACACCACCGATTACTCCACCAAGAGATGGTGTTGCCCCAAATTCTTTTGCTGCATTAATTCCAACATAAATAACCAAGTAACCAAATATTGCATTTTTAATAACGTTAAAAATGGTTACATATTGCTGCCATGTAGCACTGTCTAAGTTTCCCGCAGTAATGTTATTTGACAAAATCGATGCAATCCCCGCAATTAAACCAGCTCCAACAAATGCTGGTATTAAAGGGATGAATATACTTCCAATTTTCCTCAAAAATGTTTTGAAAGGTGTACTATTCTTTTTCTTTAATTCAGCTTTCATTTCTGCACCTTTTGCTTGTAAATCTTCAGCAGAAGAAGATGGTGCGCTAACAGATTTATCTTTTTTCTGTGCTACAGCAATATTGAACTGCTCTGCTACTTTTGTAACAACACCCGGCCCAAGAATAACTTGATACGTTTCATCATCAACAACTCCAAGAACTCCGTTAACTTTTTTTACAGCTTCTTCATTAATTTTGCTTCGATTTACTGGTGTTATACGAAGACGTGTCATACAATTTGTATAAGATGCTACATTCTCACTTCCACCAATAGCCTCTAATATTTCAGATGCCATATTATGATATTTACTCATGATAAACACCTCGCTCACTTTCTATTATTTAACTGCTTGACGAATAAAACCTTGAGTTTCTTCTAATCGTTGCACTGCTTCTTCTTTTGAAAAACCTGTTAAAATCATTACAATTGCAATTTTCGGCTTATTATCAGCCTTTGCTAAATATAATTCAGCTGTTTCATAGTCACAAGACGTAGCTTCCATTACAATACGTTTGGCACGTTCTACAAGCTTTTTGTTTGTTAATTGTACATCTACCATCAAGTTTCCATATACTTTTCCAACCCCAACCATAGATGCTGTTGAAAGCATATTACAAACTAATTTTTGAGAAGTACCAGATTTCAATCGAGTAGAACCCGTTAATACCTCTGGTCCATTATTAACTTCAATAGCAATATTTGCCTTTTTCCCAATTGCTGAACCTTTATTACAACTTACTGCTACTGTTTGTGCTCCAATAGAATTCGCATATTCTAAACCACCAATTACATATGGAGTACGTCCACTTGCAGCAATTCCTACTACGATGTCTTTATTCGTTAAATGAATGTCCTTTAAATCTTGAATTCCTAATTCTTCACTGTCTTCTGCGCCTTCTACTGCTTTGATAAAAGCTTTCTCGCCACCAGCAATTAATCCAACTACTTCTTCAGGTTCTGTACCAAAAGTTGGCGGACATTCAACTGCATCTAGCAAACCAATGCGACCACTTGTTCCAGCACCAATATAAATTAAGCGTCCTCCTTTTCTTTTCGCTTCTACAATTGCTTCTACTGCCTTTGCAATTTGTGGAAGTTCTAACTTCACTCCCTCTGCTACTTTTGCATCCTCTTCGTTCATTACTGTAAGAAATTCTATTGTTGACATTTCATCTAAGTTCATTGTTTTTTCATTACGGGTTTCTGTTGTTAAATTTTCTAACATATCTATATCATCCTTTTCTTTTTATTGAAAGCATTTACTGAAATCGTTTTCTTTTTCTTGAAAGTATTTACCGAAAACGTTTTCTTTATCTGAATACAGAATACCATCTTTGAAATATAATTTCAATATTTTTTTACATAACTTAAAATTTAATTTCAATAATTATAAAAAAAACACCTATACCGGGTCTGTGTAGCGATACTTCTTTGCTTTTTGCTGAATTTTGAGATGGAGGTTTTACTGCCCATGAATAGCGGGATAAACCTATAAAATGAAATTTTTAGACCTTAAAGGGGTCCCTCCATCGCTATTAAGTTAATAAATTCGTTGTTCCCAAAACGAAAACAATGAGCTGAATTCTCATAGACAAATGTGGAGGAACTGTCCACGTAAGTTGTACAACCCCAACATCTTTAGCTAGATTCTGTAAGGTATTTGGGGATAAAAAGCTCTGAATCTCCTGTGCAAACAGTTGTAACTTGTTATATAAATACAAATTAAAAAACCGACATAAAACCCTTCTTTTTAGGTAGGAGAGAGCATCCGGCCATGCATAGAAGCGGTCAGATCCTTTTCCTGCCCAGACATAGTGAAAACAAAGAGAGAAAACGAGTGCAGGTCACCTTTTGTTATCCATAACTACGGCTATATGTCGAAAAATCAAAATGGATTTATATAGATACAGAAACAGACATACAAAAAACGCCATCCTTTCCTATGATTCTACAGAAAGAATAGCGTATTTTTTTGTTTTTGGGATATTTCTTTTTGTTAGCTCGCTAGCGATGTGGCGGTACCCTATAAAGTGAAACTTTGATTAGTGGAGATTTATTCAGCTTAGATTGTTTCTATATCCGCCTTAATTATAAGTTTATATTATTTCATATAAACATAATATAAACTTAACATTGTAAATAGCATAAAGAAAAAGTTAATAAATATGAAGAATACTTGTTTTATTCTCTTTTCATGTATTTTAATTGGCATAGGATAATCTGTTGCTCCTTCAATTAAAAATACAATTAATACAATATGTAACATAAAATGACCAATAATCTCTGGTATACCAAATATAAGTGTTGTTAATATGAAAACAATGGTTACAATAACAGCAAGTGTCCTATTTAATATCCCGATAAGCAATAAATAACCAATTATAATTTCAATAAATGCACACAATAAGATAAAAACATCGGGTGTAAAACCAAATGTTGGAACACTATGTTTTATTACAACATCCACAGCCATTAATGGATAGACAAGTTTTTCAATTGCAACCCAACAAAGGGAAAAACCTGTACCAAAATATAATATGGGGATACCCCACTTTTCTTTTTTGGTATGACTTAAAAATAATGCAATTGCAATGGCTACATAAAATATATAATCAATTGTGCATGTAAAACATTTTTCTATTGTAAGCCATGAATATAAACTTAGTATTCCAAAGGCACCAATTTTAGTTGCAATATAATGAGGGATCGTTAATGAAATAATAATTCCCCATATCATCCAAATTATTATCTCTGATTGAATAGGAAATTCAGGTGCGAAAAGAGTACCTGATAATATTTGGAGTGTTAGAGATATTGCGGTTCCATATTTTAAGATATATTGGGAATAATTATTGTAAGATTTCAATCTTGCTTCAGTTTTTTGTGACCATTTCCATTCCGTCATTTTAGCTAGAACGAAAGGTAAAATGGCTAATAGAATAGCTGATAATAGCGCAACCATCATAAACAGTGGATTTATTATATCTTGTAGGTTTTTTTTCTCTGGCTCAACTGTGGTAAACCATTTTACATGAGCCTTAACCCAGTGAGGAGAAAAGACAATCAATGTTATTACAAGTATTTTTATAGTTATATATTTTTTTGTCATTCTTTTTGTTCCCTTCACGGTGAAATTACAATGTTCCAAAAAACAAAAAAATGAGCTGAATTCTTATTAACAACTGCGAAAAGATAATTGAAGGTACTTCAAAATCTTATATTGATAGACATGTAAATACAGGCGTAATAAAAAATAATTTATATATAAATACAAATTAAAAAACCGACATAAACCCCTTCTTTTTAGGTGGGAGAGAGCATCCGGCCATGCATAGAAGCGGTCAGATCCTTTTCCTGCCCAGACATAGTGAAAACAAAGAGAGAAAACGAGTGCAGGTCACTTTTTGTTATCCATAGCCGTGGCTATATGTCGAAAAATCAAATGGATTTATATAGTACTAAAAAAGAGTTAAAAAATATTATAACTCTTTTTTAGTATGTTTATTTTCAGCTTTTTGCACCAAAACCCTCTAGGCTCTCTATTTCTATTGAATTGTACTTAAATTAAATTGCTTTCCATAACGATAAAGCAAATATCCAGCTTGGATCGCCGTTTCCTTGATAACTTTGAACCGCTTCATAAGCTTTCCCCTGATGTTCTACTCTATCACCCTTTGTATATGCTTTATTTGGATCCCATTGTTCATAAGATGAACTCTGCTCTTTTGTAGTTACAGTCAGAATATTACTTTGAATCGATTCATTTCCTGCTGCATCAACCGCCGTAACTGTGTACTTATATGTTGTATTTGCTTGTAAGTTCTTGTCCATAAATGATGCAGTGTTAGATGTTCCAACTACTACCATTTGTCCACTTTCTGTTTCTCTGTATACAGCATAATGATCAACTGCTACATTGTCTTCTGATGGACTCCACATTAAGTCTACACTAGATGATGTTTCCCCCATACTATGTAGTCCTTTTGGCTGCGTCGGTGCTTCCGTATCTGGAACTTCGTTTCCTGTCTTTGCAACAACAGATTCACTTTCCTCAGAAACATTTCCTGCTGTATCTACAGCCTTCACTGTATATGTATATTCTGTATTAGCCGTTAATTTTCCATCTGTAAATGTTGTTCCTGGTACAGTTCCAATTACTTGTCCATCACGTAATACTTGATACTCTTTCACCCCTACGTTATCTGTAGAAGGCTCCCAGCTTAATCCTACACTGTTTGCTGTAACTTTCTCTGCATGTAATCCTTGTGGTTGTGTTGGAGCTTCTGTATCTGGATTTTCATCATTAATTAAATTAACATCGATTACATTATAAAAAGCGTTCGCAGTATCATATACATCCCAAACAGCCAAAATCACATGGTATCCACTACGGTCTGTCGGTACGTTAATTTTATGCGATAGATTATTATATGCTGCAGAACCGTCATGTTCGATAACTCCAATAGGTTCAAAATCAGCACGAGTTAGAGGTTGATTAGGATCCCATCCTTTTTTTGTAATATAATAGTGCCATTGGCTTGTTAAATGCGGTGCATTATATTTCCATGTAAAAGTATTTTCACCACCAGTAATTGTATTCTTAAACCAACGATCAGCTGTTTGTTGGTCTAGAATTCCACCAAATTTACCACCAGCAGAAGCAATCTGTCCATCTGCCGGCCCACCATCTAGTGGAAATCCTTTCGGTGCTTCTAAACTCTGTGGTTCATACATTACATCTCCGCAATTTAAGTTAAGTGCTCCATAAGTTGGAGCACTTAATGCAGCTCGGCTACCAGGTTTTTCGACAAATCCATGTGCATATGCATTTTCAGGTATTAAAGTAGTTCCCACAATACCAGCTGCTAATACGACAGCACTTACACCCATTTTTTTTACACTCTTTTTTGTAAAACCAAATGAAAATTTATTTTCCATCTTATTAATCCCCTTTACTTTCTGTTTGTTACATGATAATCAATTTTTTATATACGAGGGCTTTGATGCAAAAAGATAAAAAGAAAACTAGATTCTGGTTGTTATATTTTTTATTCTTGGTCAATCACAGTCAAAACAGAAGAAACATTCAAAAACATCCCTTCTATTTTGTACTAACTTCTATCCATATAGATTAATAGCCTTAAAAAAGATAAAAAATGTATCATTATATTATTAATATAATTCGAAATTTTAATAAAAAAGGTGGCTTCATCACCCACCTAACTACTTTCCTTCTTGCAAAACTTTGAGGTGGGGATATTACTGCCCGCGAATAGCAGGATGAATTAGTTAACTTCTTTCCATAAAGCTAGAGAAAATATCCAATTTGGATCTCCATTTCCTTTATAACTTTGGACCGCTTCATAAATTTTCCCTTGGTGTTCTACTCGGTCTCCCTCATTATATGTTCCATATGGATCCCACTGCTCATATTCAGATGAGATATCTTCTTTTGTTGTTACTGTAATTTTATTACTTGCTTCAGATGTTCTTCCTTCGATATCTACCGCTTTAACTGTATACGTGTATGCAGTGTTTGCTTGCAATCCTGTATCTGTATATTGAGTAGAAGAGGTTGTTCCAACTTTTATACCATCTCGATAAATCTCGTATTCTTTCACCCCAACATTACTTGTAGAAGCACCCCACATTAAGTCTACGCTATTTGTCGTAACTCCAGTTGTATGCAATTCTGTTGGAGCAGTCGGTGGTACTTCATTTACATCTTCACTTTTCGTTGTTGCAGTCACGATTTCGCTATTTTCAGATGTATTTTCTGCAGCATCTACTGCTTTAACTGTATAATTGTACGTAGTATCTGCTTGTAAGCCTGTGTCGGCATATTCAGTAGAAGAGGTTGTCCCAACTTTTGTACCATTTCGATAAACCTCGTATTCTTTTACTCCAACATTATCCGTAGATGCACTCCACTGTAAACGAATTGTTGTAGCAGTTTGTTCTGTGGATACAAGATTCATTGGAACTGTTGGTGCTTCTTGATCTGGCGTAGGATTTGTGCCATCATGAATCATTGGACCATACGTTTTCACAAAACTGTTATTATAGCTATTTCCATTTTTATCCTTACCTGCATCCCAGTTAATGGACCAAGTCATTAATCCCTTAATTGGATTTCCATCTTGCTCTAAGCGTGATAGTACGTTCGACACAGCTTGAGGATCTTTTACATAACCATTTGCTGCTGCATCTGGGTTACTTGGTAAACCAATTACAAATTTATCTGCTGGAATTTGAAGAAATCCTTGCTTTCCATGAATAAAAAAGTCCGCCATATTATATAAAAATACTGCTTTTAATGCATCGTTATCTTGTGAAACCCACTGATTAAGTTCCTCTGACCAAAAGCCATCGCCAGCTTGATTATAAAATTGTGGATTAATAAAGTCATAATATCCTTCTAATCCTTGGATATACGGTGCGTAATTTCCATCTTTTTTCAAATAAGGAAATTCAGGTGCCATCGTGATCATAAAGTTTAATCCTTTAGATCGATAATGATCTTTAACCATTTTTAATGCTTTAGGAATAACAGTTTGATTGTCTCCAGCAGTAATAGCTGATTGTTCCAAATCAATATCTACACCATCAAAGCCATACGTTTCAACTAGACGAATAATTTCGTCAGCTAAAGCTTGCTCATCACCTGTTTTTAGTTCAATATGTGCATCCGCACCGCCTAATGCAATTAAGACTGAGCGACCTCCAGCATTTAGTTTTGCGACTTCTGCACGGAATTCTGTGTCTGACATCCCATCTGGTTTGAATGTAGGGATAGGTTGGCTACCGTTTGCTTTCATAAAAGAAACATCAATGACATTATAATCTTGATGAACTTCAGATAATTTAACATTTGCAGACGTCCCCTGTTGATAACCATCATTACCATCAGAAGTCCAATTATGCCAATACCCTACTAAAACGTTTTTATTCTCTTGAGAAGGCATTAATGCTGCCGCATCAACTGTCTTTTCATTTTCCTTCGCATGTGTTACTTCTGGCTGTGTTAATGTTGCCATCCCAGTTGCTAACATAGCTGCCGTTAAAGAAAGCCCTATCATTTTTTGTTTGTTTTTCATCTTAGCTGCTTTGTGTTTCATTTTATTTCCTCCCTCTCTATCTTTCATTCTAAAAATCCCCAATCAAATTTACTTGATTTTGATTCAAAAAGATAAAACATCGTATTCTAGTCATTTATCCAATATACAAAATAGCACAGTCACTCAGCATTACTTAGTTTTAATAATTATGCATAAATTTAAGAATTATATTATTTACTTTATAAAACTAGTTAAATTTGGATCAATTTAAACTTCCAAAAAGACTATCGCTAATATTATATTAATATAAATTTTTATAGAATAGATATTCATATCTTTTTGAGATTAACTCTCTATATACATAAGAATAATCTTAATCACAAAATTAAACAAACTATTTATAAATACTATTATATCGTTATAAAATTAACATGTTTTCATTGTTTTTTATTATTATAATGATAATAAATTATACAATTACTATGCATTATGATATTATTCATTGTCCTTAAGAGGTTAGGAATTTCATTGCTTCTCATAAAAAATTCATAATAAATTATATATATACATTGATAAAACAAGCGTTTTAGTTCAGATACATGTAAAATGATAGTAACTAATTTAGAATTTTTTATAAGTATATATTTCAAAGTGTAAAACCAAAGAGGAATCCAAAATGGATTCCTCTTTTTATAGATCTTAAGTTTATTTTTCAAGTAAAAACAATCCTCCCTCAACACAACTACTGTGTCAGTGGAAAAATTATCTTTACTAGCTTTTTTTGATTTTATCAGTTTTCACTCTGTAGTAAAGGTAACTTTCACATTACATTTTTTCTCTTTTTAAACTAATTTATTTTCTAATAAATGCATATCTCATTCAAATATACATTTATTAAAAATAGTTATAATTCTTCTATTAAATTCAAATATTTTTTTAAAAGTTATATTAAAAATACTCCCTGGAAGATACTACAAAAAAATTGTTACAATGTTTATAGCAAAGCGATCATAAGAGGCTATAATGGGATACATAAGCTCTGACAAAGCATTTTTAATTCCTTACATAAATATATTGTATCCACAATACTGTAAGTAATTAATGCCGGAGATTACGTAATAAAGTTATTGTATAGATTGTTCCATTTGTTTTTGTTTTACTCGTTGTTCTAAAACATGAATCATAAAGAGGAAATGCTCAGCTTCTCTTGTAACATGATCAGCTAATAATGGATTAATTACACTTCGAATTTGACATGTTTGAATGAGTTCCAATCCAGCTTTTTTGAAGTTTCTTAATTCAACAGTAGCATTCTCACTATCCTTATTCATTTTCCCAATAATCGGATATGTTGGTTCTTTCTGATAAAGCATTGATTCAACATCCCTAGCTTGATTGAGAAGAACTTCAAAATCATCACCGAATTTTAAAGCAGTATGAACTAAATTCCTCTCTGATTGATCAAGCAAAGAAGCAATAAAACGAGAATGTTCCATCATGATTCGTAACCAAAATACATTTTCACTAATGATTGCATCTTGAATTGGATCCATCTTTCCTTCATTAAATTTTTGAAGACTCCTCATAAAATATTCTGCTTCGCGTGCAATATGATCTACTAATAACGGAAAGTTAAATCCTTTTACCTTACAATTAATAATTAAAATTAAAAGATTCCTTTTATAATTACGGAAAGCGTAAACAAGCTGAATACTTTCTTCGTTTAATTGTCTAACCGCTTGAACAGTTTGAGGAATAGAAAATGCTTTTTGTAAATGTCGATCAAAAAGGTGAAAAAACTGATTTACTTGTTGAATTAAATTTTTATCATTTCGATTAAATCCTTCACTAAGAAAAAGAGCATGTTCCTTCATAATCCGTAACCAAAATTGATTTTCAGTTAAGGACCTTTCAATAAATAGTTGTTCTGTTAATGATTCGGAAGGTGCGGCTTTCAGTTCTGGAGGTAGAAGCATGGCACGTTGAGGATCCATAACAAAGTGTCCGGGAATAGGCTGGTCTTTAGACATTAAAATCACCCCTTACCCCTATTCATATCCATACTATACTATGTATATGAATAGGTTATATATAATATGTTTAGTAGGTGAAGTGAACCCTGAAAATGGGACACACATCAAAACACCTAAACTACCTGTTCTCTATATTCTTTAGGGAACAGGTAGTTTAATTTTTCTTGAATTCGCACACAATTGTATATAAATCCATTTTGATTTTTCGACATATAGCCGCGGCTATGGATAACAAAAGGTGACCTGCACTCGTTTTCTCTCTTTGTTTTCACTATGTCTGGGCAGGAAAAGGATCTGACCGCGGCTATGCATGGCCGGATGCTCTCTCCCGCCTAAAAAGAAGGGTTTTATGTCGGTTTTTTAATTTGTATTTATATAGTAATGAATGTACTCTAGCACAATCTTTCGCACAGTTGTGTTGGATACTTTTGTTATCTTTTGTGAGTAGAAAGCTTCACTCTTCAAATGTCCGAAGAAGCTTTCCATCACAGCATTATCATGGCAGTTTCCTTTCCGAGACATGCTTGTGATAATGCCTTTTTCTTTTGCGTATACTTGAAATTCTTTCGCTGTATAAATACTTCCTTGATCAGAATGAAGAAGGACACCTCGTACATTTCTTCCTCGTATTGCTTGTTTCAACATATGTGGTTCCAATTTGGAAGTGTGAACGAACATTTTTTGGTTTACCTACTTCTAGAAACATACCTGGATCTAGGATTATAGGAGAATTTATTAGTGAACTATTAGAAGAAGTTTTAGAGGAATTGAAAGAACATATTGAAGAAATATGGACAGATGGTTTATTTACTAATACTGTTTAATTCCCTTTTTATTTATCACGTTTTGAATGTATACTTTTGTTAGTGATTTTAGAGAAAATGGGTAAGTTGCGATAAAATCAAGGAAATGAATGTAAACTATACCTAAGGTTCTGTGACTTTGATTCAAACTCTGTATTATAATTACGTATATGGTGAAACTTATTTCTAAAAAGGAGCGACTCTATTATGTACAAACTCAAAACAACAGAAACCAACAATAGTGTAATTGAGTTTATTGAAAATGTTGACAGCCTTAAAAAACGGGAAAACGCATATCAATTATTAGATATATTTACTGAAACAACAGGTTATACAGCGAAGATGTGGGGACCGAGCATTATTGGATTTGGTACGTACCATTATAAATACGCATCCGGTCATGAAGGTGATGCACCATTAGTAGGCTTTTCACCCCGAAAAGCCAAAATTAGTTTATATTTTGCAACTGGTGATCCTAAACGAGAAGAACTATTAAAAGACTTTGGAAAATACACGTCTGGAAAATCGTGTATATACATTAATAAAGTAGCAGACATTGATATTAATATTCTAAAAGCGATAATCAAACAATCTGTAAGTTTTTTGAAAGAAACGTATCCAAATCATTAATGTGTGTATAGCAATCGAATGAATTAAGCAACAGGTATTTTGAACACACATCAAAATACCTGTTTTTAGGGTTCGAGTGCAAATATATAATAAAAAGAGCCAAAAGGCTCCTTTTAGACAAAATGTTATTTAAGTAATCCTGCTCTCAATTTATTAATCCCAAATTCTAAATAACCCTTCAAACAGGTTAACATATAAACCCATCCCTCTTTATTATCTACCAATTGACTTATTAACTCATCATCATTTTCTTTAAAACCTTCTTCGTTAACTTCAATAATTGTACTCGAATTATCCAACTCTTTTAGCGTAATCGTAACAATATGCCCTTCCCCATTTGCACCCCACTGAAACACGATTTTCTTATTTACCTCTACTTCCAATATTTTTATATCCCCTTGAGCATCGTATTCGTCATATCTCAATGTAACCGTCTTGCCTTGTTCCCATCTTTCAGAACTCGAAGAGAACCAAAAGTTCCCGATTTTTGCAGGATCTACGAAAGCTTCAAATACTTCATTAGCTGGCTTTAATATTTTAAATTTCGTCAAGTTATTCATACCTAAATTACTCCCTTTTGATGCATGTAATGAATCTCTTATTATTTATTAAATTGGTCCCGTTCTCTCATACACCTGTCTAGCTGTTCAAGCACAATCGGCCATGCCTGTTCGTGCTGGTTCTTTGACTCCTCATCTGGAAACCCTGCGTGCGCAAGGCGTAGTTGGGTGCCATTGCCGAAAGGTTCAAGTTCAACTGTGACAACGGTCTCAGCACCCTTTGTTCCCCCAGTACCAGTAACCCACGTCATTTCGACGAGACAGTCTTGCTCAAGCCTCAGAAATCGTCCGTAATGAGGATGACGCTGTGCCTCACTATGCATTTCGGGTTTGTAGATTGTCTCAAAAAAGAAGACCGTGTTGACTTCCCCCTTCATTAACATCGTTCCAGGTGCTGCAAACCAATGGTCAAATTGTTCCGTCCAAGCTCGGAAAAGCACTTTAGGCGATGCATCCATCAGGCGTTCAATCTTCACATGAAACGGCCTTGACGAAAGATCAGGTATTGTAATAGGTATCATTATAAATTCCTCCATTTCATACAAATCGTTTTCTATATGTATTATTATCAACGACACACAAACAAAATACAAGAACGTATGTTTGTTTGAATGGAAATCCATAAAAATTATTGGCTTCAAAAATTGTCCTTTTGCTAGAAAAATCACCGTGTTCTTCTAATTCATGAAAAACTTGAGAAATCCATTCTTTCATTAATTTTCCCGCCTTCTTTACTTAGACTGTTCTTGCCCTCTCACCTTCCAATAATGTTCCCTAAACCACATGGAGCCTTATATCATCAACCTTATAAAAATGTAATCTTAATGTAAGGAAATTAAATTGTGAATGTATGGCTAAACACATAGAAAAATGAATATTTATTTCATCATAAATTGGAATAACATTTAGTTAGATGGGTAATCATAAAAAAAATTCCGTATTTCTTCGGACATACTTGCATGTTTTAAAAAGGAGGATATTAATTTTGAGTACAGTAGAAAATACATTATCCATTTTTGCTTTAGGCGGCGTAAATGAAATAGGCAAAAATATGTATGCAATACAATATGCAGACGATATCGTGGTAATCGATTGCGGTTCTAAGTTTCCGGATGAGAGTTTATTAGGAATTGATTTGGTTATCCCTGACATTACATACTTGCAAGAAAATAAGGATAAGATTCGGGCTTTAGTTGTTACACATGGACATGAGGATCATATTGGGGGCATCCCGTATCTATTAAAACAATTGAATGTACCAATTTATGCAACACGCCTAACGCTAGGGTTAATTGAAATGAAATTAAAAGAACACGGACTTCAAAATCTAACGCAGTTGTTTGTTATTAACTCTGAATCATTAATTGAGTTCGGACAGATAAGTCTAACTTTTTTCAAAACGAATCATAGTATTCCTGATTGCCTTGGTATTGCTTTTCATACACCAGAAGGTACAGTCGTACATACAGGCGACTTCAAATTTGATTTGACTCCTGTAAATAATCAATATCCGGATATTCATAAAATGGCTAAAATCGGAAGTAATGGCGTTTTAGCTCTACTCTCTGAAAGTACGAATGCGGAACGTCCAGGATTCACTCCATCAGAACGATTTGTAGGCGAACATATTGAAGAAGCCTTCATCAAAGCTCGCAGAAAAGTTGTTATCTCTACCTTTGCTTCTAACGTTAATCGTGTACAGCAAGTGATAAATGCTGCTTTAAAAACAAATCGAAAGCTCGCCTTGCTTGGGAGGAGCATGGTAAATGTAGTGTCTGTTGCACTGGAGCAAGGTTATTTGGATATTCCTGAAGGGATGTTAATTGAAGCAAATGAAATCAATCGAATGGATCCAGAAAGAGTAGCTATTCTTTGTACTGGTAGTCAAGGTGAACCTCTAGCTGCTCTATCTCGTTTAGCCAGTGGAAACTATCGACAGGTGGATATCCTGCCTGAAGATACTGTGATTATAGCTGCAACTCCTATACCAGGAAATGAACGCAATGTTTCACGTATTATAGATAATTTATTTCTATTGGGAGCTAATGTTATTTATGGATCGGGAAGTTCAACGGGAATGCATGTTTCCGGACATGCCTATCAAGAAGAATTAAAATTAATGCTCACTTTAATGAAACCAAAATATTTCATTCCTATTCATGGCGAATTTAGAATGTTACATCATCATCGCTTATTAGCAGAATCCGTTGGTGTTAAGAAAGATAATATTTATGTTATTAACAATGGTGATGTTGTCGATATAAGCAACCAAGTTGCTCGTCAATCTAGACGAATACCTGCAGGGAATATATATGTAGATGGATTGGGCATTGGTGATGTTGGAAATATTCTTTTACGTGACCGCAAACAGCTGTCTGAGGATGGTATGCTTGTTATAGTTATCACTCTTAGTAAAACGGATGGGAAAATTATTTCTGGTCCAGACACGATTTCTCGTGGATTTGTATACGTTCGCGATTCGGAAGATTTCTTGAAGAAAATTAATCAACTAGTTGTAACAACCATTAACAATTTACAAAAAGAAAATATTAGCCAATGGAATGTTCTTAAAAGAGATATAAGAGAAACACTTGGTCAGTTTATATACTCACATACAAAAAGAAAACCAATGATTCTTCCTATAATAATTGAAGTTTAAAATGACTGCTTTCATGTACTAATCAAATAGTCGAATTAATTCAAAGTGTAGCTTTATAAAAAATTTTGATTAACAAGATCTTATAAACACTTATTTTAGTCCAAAGAAAAAGAATCCATTTAGACAAAGACTGCTCAAAATGGATTCTTTCATTGCGCATGATGACTTGATTTTTATAAAAAAACGACTTCTAGTAACTTATCAAGACCTAAATTGTAAAAAAACAAAAAAATATAGGACTACACATTGTAGGAATCCTCTTTTTTTATTTCGAACAGAGGTAAGGTAGCAAACTTACTTAGGAATTATTTTCAAATTAACTTATCAGTATTTATAATGAGTATTTAAAAAAAGACCGTCTCTTGATGATCCTTTTAAACTAAATCTCCCGTTACTAACATAGAACGTTTTTGAAGGCTATCGGAACGCAGACTATACGCGACTACTTTCTTCTTGTACTGTTTGACTACATCAACGTGATCGTTGTAACTGTACACAGAAAACCTAACATCGTTTTTGCCCCTCTTAGTATCAATGACCAATGGAGTCCCACTGCTATTTGGAGGAAAATAATATCGCTCTAAAAATAGTGCTTGGTTAAAATGATTAATAACTTGAATTTTATCTTCACCTTCCAAGCGTTTTCCGTCGATGGTTACGGTGACAGTCGCGTCACTAAGTTTTGGATGCAATTCAAATTTGCTAGCAAACGACTCCACAACAGAGGTTGGAAGACACGTCACTATTATTTTAACACAACCCATAAGAATCAACGAAAGTATAAACCAGGTCGTCATATTTTATCATCTCCGTTCCGTTCTAAAATAATATTGTTATATAACTCATATTATCATAGGACAATTAGTTAATTTTTGTACATTTTCCCCATACTAACCGCATACTTTAGTGAGAATACTAGTATCAGTATGTCCAAAATTTAGAGTTTAATTATCAGGCTATTCAAAACAAAAGTCCCATTCCATACGGTACTAATATACTTATGAGTAACCCTGTTACAATCATTGTCACTGAACCTATAGTCGCTTCTTCCTCGCTTTCTTTCAACATACGGCTAACGCCAATAATATGGGACGCACACCCCATCCCAACTCCCTTTCCAATCGTACTTGTTATGTGGGAAAATCTTAGCACAGTTGGACCCATAACAGCTCCAGTTATGCCTGCAACCACTACAAAACTAGCTGTCATAGAGGGAATACCACCTATTTGGTGAGATAATGAAATAGCAATTGGCATCGTTGTCGATTGTGGTATAGCGGTTAATATAAGTTCTTTATCCAGTTGGAACACTTTACCAAAAAACACATTTAAACTTACTAGGGCAATTATACCGACTACCACCCCTGTAAGTATCGATAAAAAATTTTTAATTAGTATATTTCGCTCTTTAAACAACGGAATAGCTAAAGCAACGATTGCTGGATTAAGAAGATCAGAAAGCCACTTCCCACCATTCTCCTTATAATAATCATGGGAGATTTCAAGAGTGAGAAGCAAACAAATCATAATTGTTGTAACTGTTAACACCGGTAAAGTAAAAGGAGATGTAAACCTTTTATATATTTTTATTGCCAATAGATATAAAATAACAGTTATAATAATCCAACTCATATTAAAAACTCATCCTGTCGTTTCTATTTTTTTGAGGTCACCAACAATTGACTGACATATCCTGAAATGAGCAATGTTACTAAAGTGCTCAAAATAACAATAAAGAACATTACACTTCCCTTGCTTAAAAGAAAAGAACCGTACTCCATTAATCCCGTTGTAGAGGGAATTAAAAATAAAGGTAGGAATGCTATTAATTTTTCTGCGCCTAGCTCAAGCCATCTCACCGGTAAAACACCGGAATAAAGAAAAATGAAAAGCATTAACATTCCTATTAAGCTCCCTGGCATTGACAGACTAAATGTCTTCTGGATCCATTCTCCAGTCAAGCTAAACGCATATAACATTCCTACCTGAAGTAAAAACGCTATGAACTTCAACTAGATACCTCCAGACATTTGATAAGTTTTTATAATAGTAACTATAAAAGATAAGATATCCAATTCTACAATACTTTAGCTCAGTGCTTTTTTAAAAAGTTTTTGACTTCTTATATATTCCTCTTTTTTCCTCTAAAAAATATAATTCTTTGAAACTATTCATTTATAGCACGATCTTCTTTTATTACGCGAAATGATTTCAGCTCATAATCTTCAGCACCTTGAACAGGAAGACCTACTTCCTTATTCTTTTTCGTATATATTAGGTTTTCTTCCATAATAATTTCACCGGGAATGAAGATAGGAATGCCCGGCGGATAAATCATGACAAATTCGGCCATAATTCTTCCGACCGCTTCTTCAAATGGAATCATCTCCGTTTCGGCATAGAATGCTTCCCGCGGCGTTAAAGCGAGTACTGGAATGTCTGGTAATAATACAGACGCATTTATATTTGAATTCGTCTGATTTTCAAACGCAACCGACAGTTCTTTCAACGCATGAACAAGCTTTAATAAGTCTTGTTCGGTATCACCGGGTGTGATAATACAAAGAATGTTATACAGATCTGACAGTTCAACCTCAATGTTAAACTTTTCACGAAGCCATTTTTCCGCATCATAACCAGTAATGCCAAGATCTTTTACTGAAATAAGAAGTTTAGTTGGATCCATGGTAATCGCAGCATTTGTTCCTAAAATCTCACGGCCGACACAGTACAGATATTCAATTCCATTAATTTGTGCACGGGTTTGTTCAGCCAAACGAATCGTAGTTTCTATTAAAACTTGTCCTTCAGTCGCTAGTCGTTTTCTAGCCACATCCAAAGAAGCTAGCAAGATATATGAAGTCGATGTAGTTGTTAACATACTTAAAACCGCTTGTACACGCTTCGGTGAAATACGACTTCCTTGCAAATTTAAAATGGAACTTTGTGTCAGTGATCCCCCTAATTTATGCACACTTGTCGATGCCATATCAGCGCCTACTTGCATTGCAGAAAAAGGAAGTTCATCGTGGAAATGAATATGGGCACCATGCGCTTCGTCTACCAGAACCGGAATATCACGTGTATGAGCGATGTCTACAATTTTTTTCAAGTCTCCAGAGATTCCAAAATAGGTAGGGTTAATTACAAGTACAGCTTTAGCATCTGGGTGCTGTTCCAACGCTTTTTCTACAGCTTCAGGTGTAATCCCGTGTGAAATACCAAGATTCTTGTCAACCTCAGGGTGAATGAAAATAGGAGTTGCACCTGAGAAAATAATACCGCTCATTATAGATTTGTGTACATTACGGGGTACCAGAATTTTCTCTCCCGGTCCGCATACACTCATTACCATCGTCATAATGACACTACTCGTTCCTTGAACAGAAAAGAAGGTATAGTCAGCACCAAATGCTTCAGCAGCCAGTTCCTGTGCCTGTTTAATTATTTCTTTTGGATGATGTAAATCGTCCAATGGTGCGATGTTGATTAGATCTATGGAAAGAGCATTTTCGCCAATAAACTCTTTAAATTCAGGATCCATCCCTCTTCCTTTTTTATGGCCCGGAATATGGAATTGGATTGGTTGTTTTTGTGCATGTTCTACAAGTGCAGTAAACAAAGGAGTTTTAAATTGAGAACACATTTTTAGTATTCACCTCTTAATAATTTAATTTAATAAATATAAATATTCAGAATCATCAATACATATCCTAGGGGCAATAAGCTCCCAACAAAGACACATTTCATAGTGACAATTTGAATGATAATAAAACATGTATTATGCAACTATTTTGGCATACACCATCTCCCTTTCTTTACTTTGTTATATGCATTATTATCGAATGCTATTTAGAGTCTCCACAAATCTTGTAACCCCTACATGAATGTGGTTCGTGTTTACTCTTCCAAAAGTAAAGCGTACATACTCTTTTTCCGAACCCAAAACACTCCCTGGAACAAAAGCTACACCATTTTGTATAGCTCTTCCTAATAAATAATGTTCATTAATTGAGTCCTGCACCTTACACCATAAATGGATTCCACCCTCTGGAACAAAAAATTCAATCCGATCACCTAAAAGTTCACCAAGACTTGTGATTAATTGATTCCTTCTCTGTTTAAGTTGTTTGCGAAGCATAGAGATATGTGCATGAAAATTTTCTGATTCTAAAAATTGATTTGCTATCCATTGAGTGAAAACACTATGTCCAAAATCTACTTGCTGCTTTGCATCTGCTAAACGTTCAATGACTCGCGGAGGACCAATAACCCACCCAATTCGCAATCCAGATGCTACGATTTTCGATAATGAACTTATATACAGAACATTTCCATTAGGATCCATGGATTTTAAGGTTGGATTTACTTCTCCATTGAAGGAAGTTAAGCTATAAGGATCATCTTCCACAATTGGTATACCAAATTCAGATGACAATTCCAAAATCTTTTTACGACGGGACAATGAAAGAACCGTTCCGGTTGGATTTTGATAATCCGGATTTAGAAATATCATTCGAATTCGGTGCTTTTTGTGTAAATTTATCAGATCATCCGGATTCATGCCATGTTGATCCACAGGTAAATGGAATATTTTTAACCCAGCAGATTTGAACATCGGAAGCGAAAAACAATAAGATGGATCCTCAATAGCAATAGCATCTCCCGGTTTAAGCAAGCATTGAACAATAAGATTAAGCGCTTGTTGAGCCCCCGATGTGATTAAAATAGAACATGGATCAGCATCTATGTTTTTATATGCATCAACATGTGAAGAAATTGTTTTCCTTAACATTTCATTTCCTTGTGGATGATCATAACCCAGATTCCCCGTAAATGTTTGTTCTGAGAGAATAGTACGAAACTGATCGGTTGGAAACAAATCTGGTGACAATTCACCGCTAGCCAAATTAATCAAATCATCCTTTTGAGTTTCAGTTCGAATTCGTTGAACCAGTGGCAGATTCGGGAGAAATGAACCATCTTCTACATATCTACCCCAGTTTGGGATACGTTTACGCGATATCCCCCATATATCTGTGTTTACACGCGTTCCGCTTCCTTTTTTTCTCTCTACTACCCCAAGTGATTTCAGTTCCTCATATGCTGCTACTATCGTACTGCGGTTAACTTGCAACTCTTTTGCTAAAGTACGTTCCGAAGGTAACATACTATCTGAAGAAAATTCTCCTGAAGAAATTCCCCGTTCTATATAGTCAGCAATTTGTTTGTAGAGCGGCGTCTTATCTGCACGATTGGGTTTCCATTCCATCTAGTCCCCTCCCCCTTACCATCAAGTTTTTTGTTGATTTAAATAAAGTTCAGGTGTTAACCTCTTTTTACTATATACTAAGTACTTCTGTAAGAAAGTTAGTTTGAAAGTATTTCCCTTTTTAGATTTAGCATAGTTTGCCCCATTTATTAAGATATTCATTAATTCTACAATATGAATAGTAGTAACTAAGCATAAATACAAAGTGAACTACCGCTCCTGCCGCACATTCACATACTTGAGGAATGGAACTTCTTTACGTTTTCGTTAAAAGGTAATATATCTTTCCATCCTTATAATAAAGAATAGTTCTAAGAAATAAACATCCTATTTGATATTATTTTGACCATCCACTTTCACAAAAATGGAAAGACTACAAGACGGCAATCGCATACCACGTAACTCCTATGAGAAGGCTTAAAAGAAGTACGATATAAATAGTAGACAAATTAGTCACATTCTGCTTCGTAGACTGATCGTAATTTCCCTCCACGTTTCTTGCAACTAATACCGTTCCCAAGAGTGATACAATTACAATAATAATGACTAATGAAATTGCAAATTTCATTGGCTTTCCCCTCTCTAAAACCAGTCTATTTGAACAGAAAATCTAATAGTTAAACTTAAAAAACTTTATATTTTCTGGATAAGAACATAACCAAGATACTAAAAAAATACTACCTTTCCCTTTTATAATAAGGGATATTTGTTAAAAAAGGACCATCCACTTTCACAACTTTTTGCTCATCCACTTTACAAGTAAAAAGTATTGTAATTCTAAGCAATTGCTATCACTAAAAAATAAAAAAGAAATTTAAACTTCTTTTTAAAGTAACTAAAAAGAACAGTACAAAAAAAAGCAAACAACCTACTGAGTCTTTCTCATCGGTCGTTTGCTTTTTATTAGCACTCTGAAACATTCGGTTGTCTTTATACCGCATCAAAAATTTTTAATATTATTTAAAGTAGGATTCATTTGTCATTTCTCAAATACAAAATTAATCTTCCCATCTTTCTACTCTAACTCCACTCAAGAAGCATAATTGTTGCTATAATTAATAATGCACGAATCAAACCTTCCCTGCTTTCTTCAAAATGATGATGTCCAATGAGAAAAAAGTTCGCTACTGATAAATCGCATAAGAATGTGATTTTTAAAGTTAGTTGCACACTTTTTTACTTTTATTGTTAATAATTTCGCAAAAGTAAGCTCTTATCTACTCTCATTTTGATAATATATTTGAGTATTTTGTTGCTTTGAAATAAAGTTTGATTAAAAGTGTCGCACAAAACCTTATGTTATAAAAAAAGTGAAAATGCACTTTTAACAAAGTTTGATAATTTGATGGCATTTAATTCAATTATCGAATTTCCCACAAAAGCTCCTATTGAACAATAAATTAATTTACAAGTTGTTTATTAAAAATAGAAATTGAATATAAATTATTATGTAGTAGATTATTTATTATTTGCTTGTTTACATCAGCGTTACGTAGTACTTCATTTTCAATATTTATAAGTTCTGAAAGCTGAATCCATTTATAATCTACAATTTCATCTTCTTCGAGTTTAATTGAACCTCCAATTATTTTACGTGTATTCTTATGATTCTAAAGCTGATAATCATCGAGATACTCACCCAAGTTAGTATACTGAGGGGGAGAACAATTGTGTAAAATGCTAATTTCCAGATTATATATTCCTAAATTCCATTTATATCTATATTACATTATCAAAAACACAAATTTATAAGGATAGTACTTTTAAAATACTATCCTTATTAGATTAAATACGGCCGCGACAAGTCCAATGACAACAAGGATAGAACCAATTGTGCCTTTTTTTTGACGGTTCTTACGGATTTTAATTAATACCAAACCAACAATGATTAAAGTAATACCAAAAATAACATTAAAAATAAGATTTGCAGCCAATAATGTAGAGTTATTTCCTCCCAAAAGGACATCTAATGTTTTATCAATAAAGTTTTCCATATATTATACCTCCATTTTTTTACTTCTAATCCATATGTATCTTGATACTCCACTCTACAATTCCCACCTCGTTTTCTTAATTTAATAAATATTTTACTATAAATTACCTAGTAAATTATTAAAATATATACTTCTTAAGAAAAAAGTAAACAATTGGATATATTTTACTTTAATATAACAGAACATCAATACTGTACTGGTGGAAATCTTCAAGCGCTAATTTCGTTATGTAATTCGAACATCTGATATACGTTTCCATTATCGGATTTACAATAAGTACATCTTGCCGCCGTGGGATTTCATATAGCCGGCTCATTTTCTTAACACCGAGGTTCTTAAGTGATGACGTTGCTGCTAAAACAATTGAACCGTTGCAATTGACGTCCCCTACTACCGCTAGTTTTGTACGTAAAGGGTCAAGTCCCATTTTGATACATGATACATTCGCATAAAAGTTACGAAGATCTACACATAAAACAATACGATTTAGTAAAAGAGAATAATCATACAAGGTAATGACTCCTAATATATACAAAACATTTGTTTTTTTAGAGGTCTTTTTTAAGAAAATATTGGTTAAAACAAAAGAGAGTTGGCTCATCGACTAACAGTGATTACAGTAAGAAACTTCTCAATGCTATCAATACTTCTTTCGTAAATACATGGGGAATTAGTACTGCGGGTATCATACAAGATGGGAATACAGTGCTCCATTTCCAGTTTTTCTGGAGTCCACTTGCCCCAGCATAAAAAGAAAGTAAATCCGACTCCTATTACAAAGCCAGTTTATTTTTCGTTTTATTAGCTTTCCAATAAAAAAACTCTGCGCCAATACATTACTCATCATATTTCCCTTAAATTTCCGCATAAAAAAACCACCCGTTGAGTTGATGGGTGAGATTTTCTTCTTCATAAAAACAATAAATTGTAACAAAGCAATTAAATAAAAAACTCAAAAAGCTAAAAAGGAGTGGTTTATTAATATCACTCCTTTTTCACCTATAATTTTACTTTATTGATTTTTTTACTCGCTATTACTTACTCTAACGTTAACCAAACAAAGTGAATTATCGGTTAGTCACTTCATCATCTGTTTGAGCATCTACTGGAACACGTTTGCCTATTCCAAAAGCATAAAAACTAATGATAACGATAGCCAGAAAAATAACTCCTACAATAAGGGAGATCCGTGTGTCTTCATTGAACCACATACCAATTAGTACCATAATTAAAAAGACAATCGTTAAATAGTTTGTAACAGGCGCAAAGGGCATTTTGAACGGATGATTGTCCATTTCAGCTCCTTTTGCTTTTCTGAATCGAATTTGACTAATCAGAATGACAAACCACGGAACCATACCAGGAAGCACACTTGCACTGTATACATACACGAATAAGTTTTTTGGTGCAATATAACTTAAAATAACGCCAATCGCTAAACCAATTAAGACACCAATCGTACCGAATAAAGGCACACCGTTACGGGAAATTTTTGCAAAGTATTTTGGCGCTTGTCCGTTCACTCCTAATGTATAAAGCATACGTCCTGCACTGTAAATACCACTGTTACAGCCAGACATTGCAGCTGTGATTACGACAAAGTTAATCAGTCCAGCAGCTGCTGTAATCCCAACTTTTGCAAAAGTTGCAACAAACGGGCTACCAATTGAGCTTAGTTGATCCCAAGGGTAAACAGTTACAATAACAAAAATCGCACCAATATAGAAGATTAAAATACGCCAAATCGTACTTTGAATCGCTTTAGTTAACGTTTTTTTCGGGTCTTTTGCTTCGCCAGCTGTAATCCCAATTAATTCGACACCTTGATAAGCCCCAACAACTAGTGATAGTGCAAAGAAGAACCCTGACCAGCCACCCGTAAAGAAGCCGCCATTTTCCCAAAGGTTAGATAAACCGATTGCATTCCCTCCGTTACCAAATCCGAAGAAAATAAGTCCAAACCCCGCAATAATCATCAACACAATTGTAACGATCTTAATCATCGCAAACCAAAATTCAAATTCACCAAATGATTTAACAGAAATTAAGTTTGCCGCACCAAGAATCACCATTGTGATGATACCTGGCACCCAAGCCGGCAGATCCGGGAACCAATACTGCATGTATGCCCCAACTGCTATAATTTCTGACATTCCAACAATTACCCACTGGAACCAGTTACTCCATGCTGTCATATACCCTGCTAATGGATGTATATACTTATGGCCAAACGTCGCAAATGAACCTGTACCTGGCTCTACATACAACATTTCTCCCATTGCACGCATAATGAAGAATATAAAAATCCCTGCGATTGCATAAGCAAGCATTACTGACGGGCCTGTCCATTGAATCGTGCTGGCTGAACCCATAAATAAACCAACACCAATTGTACCGCCCAAAGCAATCATCTGAATATGACGCGCTTCCAAGCCTCTCTTTAGTTCTTTGTTTGCCACTCCATTTCCCCCTCTTACGCTATTAAATCCCAAGCTGAACACTATACTACAATTTCTATTAGGTATCAAAATGATGAAGCAAGCGTCACTTTTTTAATCTAACTTAAAAGCTGCCCCTAAAATCATTCTTCACTTCTTATTAATCATTCCGAACAGTTAGAAAGATTCTTCATCTTCCTTTCGTTATACAATCGCCAAATTACTTATTTATAATAATTGATTTATTTGAAAAATACAATTGTTTTTTCAGATAAATCAATATATAAATTAAATACAAAATAGTAACTATATTAGAAACAAAAAACATCATTTCAATATAATTGAAATGATGTTGAAATTATCTAAACATACTTCGTAGCTGTAGAAAACCTAGATGAATGATTATTTGTAATTGAACCTAAGGTTAAACATCAGCATCTAGCTTCTATTAATATCTTTCTTTCCTTAGATGATGTTGATTGTAACCGCTTTTTTTCTAAAGCCTTGTTACTCTTGGCGTCAATAGATAAAAACCTATTGAATAAAGGCTCCTACTTCTAATCCCCTTCTGCACCATAATCCTTAATAGTTAATTTTACGCTGTATTTGATTGGAATCTCACTAAATGTTTTATCCCAATCTTTTTTAACCTTTTCCCATACTTTTGGATACTCAATTCTTAATCTGTTACCGAAGCCAGCAACATCGACCTGATATTCCTTTTGAGTCTTTTTTAATGTATGCTTCACCAATCGATTCACTTCTTGTTTCGCAGCTTTTTCTACACTTTTTAGAAACTTATTTTCAAAAGCTTTTCCCGAAGTGACCCAGTTTTCAGATAGCCGTCCCTCTGATTGGATATCCACATCAAAAGAGATATTATCCCCTTTAACGTGGGGTTGAATTTTACTTTTCATAGATTTCACTTCATACATGATGGGTTTTCCTGTCTTTTTATCAAAACTTTTCACCAAACCGCTTTTCCCTTTCCCAGTTAGCCATGTTAAGCCTTCCAACTCATTTTCATTCAAAAAGCCACGCAGCTTTTTTGTCTTCCCTTTGATTACAGCAGCGCCCGCAAATTTCACTTCTCCATTTACCGAAATCACATTTGGCAAAAGAAAACTAGCTCCTGACCGTATCTTTCCTGGTAATTTAGCAAGCGGCATAGGAGGTAAAATCCGCGATGATCTATATTGATTATCCGCAATTCCAAGCAAAAGGAACGCTGGAATTTCTCCTTTTCCCCTTGATTTCAATGTCTCGCTAGCTCGCCCTTTACTAATCAACACGAGACAATTTGGTCTCATCTCATTATCACGGATATAAATATCCAGTAATTCTTTCAAACTATACGTACGTGCAAGATTTGCACTAACAACAATCACTTTCGTGTGATGGAAGATTATAGGACGCTGCCGTCTTAATGAAACTTCACGAATCGATTGGTGAAGGGAATCTCCAGTTTCAGAAATATTCGTGTAAGGTTTTTGTTGTGATATTCCACCTTTTCCTCCTCCTGATGATGATTGTGGTGTAACAAATTGATAGGTTGATGTTACAAGATTTTTTTTCTGATAACCTCCTCCTTGTTCTTCTATCTCTCTCTCAACATTCGTCTCCTTCCCTTTATCAAATGCCAAACCTACCGCGAAACCGAGTTCTTCAATTTCATGACTGCTCCAACATCCTGTAAGAGCCAGAAGCAAAAGAACTGATGATACAACGAAAAGAAATCGTACATTATTCACACTTCGGTTCATTCTTTCTCTTCCTCCATCTCGAAATTACAAGGAGAAGCAGTGGTAGGATACCAAATAATATTATCGCCGCATTACCGATCACATCCCCAAATTTAAATAGATCATTAATGTTTTTCGGTATCCCAGCAATGATATAAATAACCGGAAGTAACCCGTACATAAATGAGTGACTATTCTTGTTAAAAAGCTGTGCCAATCCCAAGGCAGCCGCATAGTAGCAGATTGTATAAGTTGCAAATATTTGCATGATCCATATCACAAGTAATAAAGACTCAAACCGTTCAAATATCAAACCGGGGATTTCAAAACTTCGCATAAGATCAATTGAAGGCCAGGTTCTCATTACCACCCCATCAACTGAAAACGCTCCTATCACCATAACAACTGTAATGACATAAAAGATTAAGGGAATAGCAGTTCCGATGAGAACGACTTTTACAGCTTGGAGTGGATGTTTCATAAATGCCAAAAGGAGTAACATGATTTCGGCTCCTGAATATGCGAGAGTTGTTGTTTTTATGCCTTTTAATACTGGCATAACTCCTAATCCTAATACAGGACGGAGATTATCTAACTCAAATATTCCAATACTCATAAAGGAAATTACCAAAAAAATGAGGACTGTAATTGGAAATATTATTTCAAACAGACGAGCTATCGAGTTTATACCGCCTAAGTTCAAATAAATACTCACCCACATAAACGGCATGATAATAGCCCACCCAGGGGTGCCTTCCAGTAAAAAAAAACTTGTTACTTCTCCTAGCACTCTAACTTCAAATGAGGAAAGTATAACAAAGTAGCCTACAATGAGTAGACTAAGTAACGCCCCCACCCATTTTCCTACAATGTCTTGACTATATTGATAAAAAGTTTTTCCAGGAAACTGTTGACTTAATTTAACGATGATTACCCCTGCAACCATCGCAATTAACCCCCCGACAATAACAGTTATCCAAACATCTGGTGTCTTGACTTTCTCCGCGGCTGTTCTAGGTAGAGTGAGAATTCCTACTGCAAGTACATAATTAATAAGAATGACAACTGCTTGCGAAGTAGGAATTCGATCTTTCGGGCCGGTAATCATCACTCTTCACTTCCTTTTCGTATTGAATCTTTCGGATTCAACATTTTCGGACGACGTTTCATCATCTGAAGTGGCATACGAATCACGAAATCCTTCCAATCATTAAATCGATAAAGAACGGCTGGGCTGGCATAGGGCACACCAAAACTCTTCAATCTCGCTACATGACTGCATAAGAAAAGAAAAAACAAAATGACCCCATATAATCCAAATATGGCAGCACAAAACATAACTACAAAACGAAGAATACGTAGTGGAATTGCTGTACTATAATGTGAGAGCGCGAAGGAGGAAATAGCGGTTGCTGCTACTACGATGACCATAACTGGACTGACAATCCCTGCCTGTACTGCAGCCTCTCCAATGATTAATCCACCGACAATCCCCATCGCTGAACCAATCGGTTTAGGCAGACGCAATCCTGCTTCCCGTAAAATTTCGATGGCTATTTCCATAAACAGCGCTTCTATAAGTGCAGGAAACGGAACCCCTTCTCGGCCTCCTATAATTGAAATAGCTAACTTAGTTGGAATCAATCCGGGGTGAAATGAGATAAAAGAAATATATAAAGCAGGTACAAAAAGAGAAATTATCGCTGCTCCAAAACGCAATAAACGGATAAATGTGCCTGGAATCCAACGCTCATAATAATCTTCAGGTGATTGCATCAGCATGCTAAATGTAACTGGTACAATTAAAGCAAAAGGCGTTCCATCCAATAAAATCGCAACCCGACCTTCCATTAATGCAGCGATGACCCGATCAGGGCGCTCCGTACTCTGTACTTGCGGAAAAGGACTGAGGTAATTATCTTCGATGAGCTGCTCTACATATCCTGATTCCGGCACATTATCAATATCGATTTTCTGAATTCTTTTCTTAACCTCTTCTACTAATTCCGAATCAGCAATTTCTTTCATATAGGCGATGACTAGTTCTTTTTTTGCCCGCTTTCCTACTTGAAATTTTATTAATGCTAAGCCCTCATTTTCACCATGGCGTCGCAAAAGGGCGGTATTATCACTTAAAGTTTCTGTGAAGCCTACCCGTGGACCTCTAACCGATACCTCTGATATGGGTTCTTCAACATTCCGCGTTTTCCCTTTCGTTGTACCAAGAATTAATACATCTGATAATCCATCAATCAAAAGTGCCGTTGAACCTATTAACACTTTTGACATCAACTCTTTTATAGAATGAGCTTCTTCTATGCCACTAATAGAAAGGACCCGATTCTTAATAAACTCTTTTGAAATGGTACCTTCCACATAAAACGGTGTCCCCTTATACTCTTCATAAAAATTAAGCATCAATGACTTCATAATATGCATATCGATAAGATCTTTATCCGACAGTCCTTCCACAAAAACAAGCGCCGCTCGAACGTCTGTACACCCAATGTTAAACTCGCGAAAGTGTACGTCCGAATTATAACGAATTTCTTCTTTTACACTCGTTAAATCCATCGTGAAATTTCCTGTAAAATGGCCTGTTGCGCTTTGCTCCTTATATGTATCAGCTTGTTTTTCTATCTGCTTCATCTGTGATTCCTGTTCTTTCATCCTCATCACTCTTTCTCTAATGTACGGATCCAGCTAAAAACTCGTGAGGCCACATAAGGAACGAAAAATACGATAAAAGCTTGCACAAACACTTTCCAATCTAGAAGATAAGAAACAAGCGTTTTCCACATTTTAATCACCCAATATCCGCAGTTGACACTGCGATTTTTTACCCTAATTGGAATTTCTTAAGCATTATTATGCCTTACATGTGGAATTTTAATCCAATCAAAATTTTATAATGACTTTCTGATTGCTGTTAGATATACTTTTTGCAACATATGTCTACTAATAATGTAATTAGATACATTCAGCTCTCAAACTCCTAAGTTCTGTAAAAAATAGCTATGACGTTTTCGGTATTATTGCAAATCATCAAAAGGAATTTAACCAATATTAGGATGATGCTCTCTTGTAAAGAGATTAAAAGCGTTTGTATAAGGGGATGAGAAATGCATTTGTAATTCAAATTTATCAAAAGATAGTATTCTTTCAAAAGAAGCAAGATTTAGTGAATGACCCCTCCCTACCACCTGGGCTATGCCCTGCACGTGCTTGAGGAAGGGGACTTCTGTTGGAGTACTGTTAAAATGTATCTATAAAATCATTAACGGTTTCGCTTATTTCCTTATAACAAGACCAATGTAGATAGTGATGTCCTTCTAATACAACGAGCTTATTAAAAGGTAAATGGCTTATTTGCGTTTGATAAAAAGATACAATTGTTTTCCCATCTTCCGTCACTTTGTCATCTTTGTCAGTAAATATCATGACAGGAATCTCTGAAGGAAATGACATATCAATTGTTTTATCGATATTATGTTTCATTTCATTTACTTCAGCAACTATATTTTTGTTACCTAGATTCCAGGCAGAAATGCTCTTAGTCATCTTTAAATTATCATCAGAATAAGCTCCTTTATCCGTAATGGGAAGGTACTTCTCTGGATTCATACTTACTGCCAGCCTTGCAATTCCAGTCGGGGCTACAACGCTCAAATACCGGGGCATGGTTGGAGCAGATTCGTTAAAATACTCCACTACTTGCGGCAAAGTGCAATCAATACCTATGATCGCTTTAATTTCATCAGGGTATTTATTGGCATAATACATGCTGTAAATGCCAGAAACGGAATGAGGCATTAATATGTATGGCCCTTCTATATTGGCTTTTTTAAGTGCGTCTCTTATTTCCTCTACAATGTTTTCAACTGTTCGTTCCTTATTTGTGATATCACTCCAGCCATATCCAAATGTCTCTATCACTACTATTCTATTATTCTTTGCCATTTCATTCATTAAAGGTTCATAATCCAATGCAGGCGCTGAGGTACCCGCACCACTTAATAAGACAATAGTGTTTTCACCTTCACCCTTTGTATATACATGCATATTCTCACCATTCACTTCAACTAATTGACCTAACGGAGGATATTTATTTCGTTCATATGCAATCATAATCTGATTAAATATTATCCAGATAAAACATATTGCCGTAACAATCAATAAAATATTTCTAATAAAAATCCAAAATCTAAAATTTTTCCACGTTCTCACTATTTTCACTTCTTTCTGTAATAAGTAGTTATATCAGATATACTGTTCTCCTTTTCTATAATTACTTAACATTTTATAACCCTTTTTTTAAATCTTATTTATGGATAGTTTAAATATAGTTTAAATTTATTCTAGAGCCTTTCTTAAATCAGAACCTATACTAATCTAATGCAAGCATTTGAAAATGTTATCCAACAATCTGACCCTTTAGTGGAGTAACATACTGGTGTTTTACAACATCGACAAGAACATAAAAAGAAAAATCCTGTTTAAATTAATACAGGATTTTAATCAAACTTTATTTTAAAGCTACAACGAATTTTAACAATATACTTTATAAACTCGATTATAGAAAATGTTATCAGCAAAGTATGTTGAGTAAATTGTATTCTTTCTTTTAGCAAAAAGAGAGCAGATAGTCTGCTCTCTTATGATGCCTCATTATGTTCAGAGGAATGCTCAACACTTCCCATTCTCTTCAGTTTATTCCATCCTACCGCTACTCCTCGAATAGATGAAAATACAGATTTAATTACAACATAAGTCATAATTTGACGATAAATAACGCGTTGTAAAATTAACCAAGCTAATGGTTTAGGATTCTCCTTCTCTAATTTAAACGCAAAAAGAGAAGCGAGAAGATCCATTACAAAGAACACAAGATAAAATCCCAAAACTTTTAGAGGATTACTACCAAATATACCTATAATCATTAATATATCTGCTAAAGGCGCAATGAATTGCAGAACATATTGGAATAACCACATGTTAGGTAATGCAACAAACCCTAATGTTTTATGCTTGGGATTAAACAGTGCCTTTCGATGTTTCCAAAGACATTGGAGTGTACCATACGACCAACGATATCGCTGTTTAATGAGACTTTTCACATCTTCAGGCGACTCCGTATAAGCATATGCTTTTTCTTCATATACAATTCGATGCCCTTGACGTAAAAATGTTATAGTAAGATCCGTATCTTCTGCAAGTGTATCTTCGCTTAAATATCCAGATTCAACTACATTCTTTTTACGCCATGCTCCAATAGCTCCAGGAACTACCGTGATACAATTCAACTCATCAAAAGCTCTGCGTTCTAAATTAAATCCTGTAATGTATTCAACATGTTGCCAAGTAGTTAACAAATTTCGTCTATTTCCCACTTTGACATTGCCTGAAACTGCTGCTACATTATGATCTTCAAAGTGTCTAATCATTAGAGAAATAGCATCTTGCGCAATAATAGTATCCGCATCTAAAGTGACAATGATTTCTCCTCGTGATTTTTGAAATCCTAAATTCATTGCGGATGATTTCCCACCATTTTCTTTCTGAATTAAACAAACTTTAGGATGTTTATGGAATGCTTCTTGAATTACTTTTGACGTACCATCTTTCGATCCGTCATCAACAACAATAACTTCAAACTCTCTATAATCACTATCCAAAATTGAGCGAATCGTCTTGGTTATAACCTTCTCTTCATTATATGCTGCTATCACAACACTAACGAAAGGTTGATAAGACGAATTAGTAAACAAACGAGATCTTGTTTTCCTTTTTTGCTTGAATGCAAAATAAATTAAAAATAGGAATCGGAAAATACCTAATCCAATAGCAATATAAAAAATAGTTGTTAATATATGTTTAGAATATCCCGCTCCTGAAAAAACAGCTTTATTGTAAAGTAAATATTGCTTATCCTCAGAAGAAACGGGAGGCATGACTTCATCTCGTTCTTTATCCATTAAATCTGAAATTGTCACAAAACTATATCCATGCTTTTTAAGGTCTTTAATAATAATTGGCAGCGCCTCTACCGTATGGGTACGATTCCCTCCTGCATCATGGAGAAGAATAACATTTCCCTCACCCTTATAAATGGGATTAACAGCACGCTTTACTAATTCATTTGTTGATGGCGTCGCCCAGTCTTCAGGATCAACTTTTTCTGCCACCATTGTATAGTTCATATTTTGCGCACGCAAAATAGGTAATATTTCATTTCGTGAATTCGGATCAGCATCCGCTTCATATGGCGACCTAAATAAAACCGTAGAATGTCCAGTTATTTCCTGAATCAGGCGCTGAGTTGTATTCAGTTCTACTTTTGTTCGTAGTAAAGACGTATCAGCTACGTTAGGATGTTTGAAGGTATGATTGCCAATTTCATGGCCTTCATCGTATATTCTTTTAACAATACTAGGATTTAGTTGGGCGTTTTCACCAAGTACAAAAAAGGCTGCTTTTATTTTATACTCTTTTAATATATCTAGGATTTCCGGTGTGTATTTAGGATCTGGCCCATCATCAAATGTTAGTACTACTTGTTTTCCTTTCGGTTTTCCATAGCGTTTCACTTGATATGAAGATGGTAGTGATTGATACACTTCATCTGTAAGATAACCTTCTTTGCTTACTTTAAAATCTCTGAATCCATTTTTCTTTACATTCTCAATCTGTAAAATTTCGCCTTGTCCAGAATATTTCACTTCATCTAAACTAGCGATTTTATGTAATGTGTCAGAATTATTTTGTACCTCTATAGGATCTTTTAAAGCTTTCCATACAGTAGGATCTTCTGCTCCTAGTCTCCATAATGCAAATCCCTTTGCATTGTTGTTCATTGCGATTTTTACTTGATTATAAAGAGTAACACCATCTAAGAACCAAGCAGTATGTTCTTTCGCTCCTTTTTTATATCGAAAATAAGGATTTCCACTGATCTTATCCCATTGAATTTTTATATTTGAATCATGAGCCATTGTCATAACTTCTGAGAAAGTTAAAGACTTCGCAGGTTTTTTGCTATTTACTTCCCAATCATATCCATAGTTACCGAAAGCAACTATAAGTTTCTCAGAGGGAATATTTAAATGATTGAGCGTATGTTCAAACCATTTATTTGAAGCAATTGGTCCTGGTGTCCCTGCTCCATAGTACTCATCATACATCATTACAATCATACGATCTATTACTTTGGCTAATGCACCATAATCAAAGGCTTTATCATTAGCAGGTACATCTTGCGTTACGAGCAAATGATGTTTGTGAAAGACCGTAGTAAGTTCTTTCATGAAATTTGTTAATTTATCTCTATCGCCTTTAGGTATTGACTCAAAGTCAATATTAATACCTGCAAATTGATTCTCTTCAATTCGCTTTACTAAATCATTAATAAACTTTGTCTGTACATTATCTGGAGCATTCAGTAACTTATGAATAAGTTTACTATCAGGACCAGAAGCTTCTTGAGTATAGTTAGTAAGCAAAGGCATAATTTTTACATGATTTTTTTTGCTAACTGTACAATCTCAGGTTTAATCTCACTACTAATTGTTAAGTTTGCTTTTAAGTGATACCATTCTGGTACTAACATGGTTAATGAATCAATATTTTCTTTTAAAGAAGCAGTACTATTTTCATCCCAGTTTACATAAAAACCATAAACTTCTTTAGGTTGTTCACTATTATTACTTGAATTTTCCAAATTTTTACCGCCGTATATTTCGGTATTAGGAGATTTGAATTCTTCCTTCTTTAACTGCTGGTTGCTGAGTTTTTGATTAATGGGTACAAGTTTAGTATCTTGCTTTACAGCAGAGTTCATATTTGGAATTTCTGGTGTTGAAAAAATACTTCGAAAGAAAAAATAGAATACAATAATCATGGTAACTATTGAGATACATAGAAACCAACTAAAAGCTAGTTTTCTTCTTCCTTTAGGATCATAAAAAATGGGTTTTGAGGTATCTTTCTCTTGTTGAATTTTTTTCTCCATTAGTTTTTAATATACTCCTTTTTTTATTTTGAACACAAGCATAAACTATTGTATTTCATCCTAAACACAAACACAAACTATTTTAATAGGTGGGCTTTCCAGATTGACTGATTGCTACAAGTTCTGGTGCAAGAAATCTATAAAGCTTGAACATACCGATACTAGTTAAGCGTTGAAATAAAGTTAGATCAAACATCCTTCTTAAACTCTCATATTGCGCCAAAACAAAAGAATCCATTTTGAAAAAATTGATCAAAACTCATGGGCATGTCTATTATAAAAATCTCAATTGAAATTGTGCTATTGGGTTTTGAGAATCTCTTAACGTATAAAAACGTTAAAATGTGTGTGCTCCCCCTCTTATTCGTCCCCAATATCAAATATGTTGTCTACCATTTTAGCCGATATGATCCTGTAATGTGAATAGTGTTGGTTTTAAAAAAAGTTTAATTAAAATAAGCTGATAAAAGCTAATTTAACAAAAGAATAAGGGCCTGCTGTTGAAAAAAGATTGATCATTTTCTACTTGTGTTATTCCATTAAAGCGCCCTTTAGCTCAATAAGGTATCGAAAAAAATTTTAATTGTTCCACCAATCGGAATATGTATTCCCCCATGTTTCTGCTTCGTCAATGAGGACGGGGTGAGTTAGGAATCATTGCGAAGTCTTATAGAAAGGGTATAATTGTAGCAAAAAAGTTTGGAGGCAGTATTATGAAACCGTCGGTATCCAAGATTTTTGAGCAAAAGCCTGAAGTATGGGGACTTAGAGGTGATCCTTATTTATGGGATGAACTTCAACAGGTTTTCACCACAATTCCATTACCTTGCTCGAAAACGTGTTTTATCCACCATTTTGAACAGTTTTTTCAGGAACTCACAAATCACCCGTTGAAGACGGAATCCGCTTTTTGGGTAGAAAAATACGCCCATGGGGGTATGTCAAGTGGGCGTATTAGTGTAGAGTTTTGGCAAAAAAACGCTCTACCGCTTTTAATCACCCGATTACAAAAAGTAAGCAAAGAATAATAGAAGCAATTCTAAAAGCATTAAGAAAATAAAAATAAGAAAAAAGCTGCTAGAAAATTATGATTCACTTATCAAATACCGTACTTATTGGGATGTGATCACTGAACTTGATCCATTTTTCAAAGGAACATATCTCAAAAAAGCTTAACCGTTTAAGGATTATCTCAGAAGCAAACAAAAAATCAATATGAAAAGGTCTAGCCTTTTCTTTTCTAAAATAATGGGTCGGTATGGATTCTTGCCCGTGTTCTTCATTAAAATAATAATGGTAAGCACTCATAATGCCTACACTTTTAAGAAGTTCAACAACCTCTGAGTGTGTTCCAACCCTTTTGATATGATCAAATATCTTATTACTGTTCCAGTCACCTACAATGACACAGGGCTCCTTTAGTAAAGTTAGTTAAGTGTAACACTTAACTAACAATCTTTAATTAGAATTCTTACTCTTCCTATTTCCTCAAGAATATGGCCCTTTAGTGGAATAAAGATGGGCTACTTGTTCAGCTAACGGGCAGAATACTTCAGTTTAACCTTTGCGGGAAATAGCAGCCAAAATGTAGAAATAGCTATAGGAACAGCAAATCGGAAATTACCTTGAGGAGGAATCGATTATGAGCGACACACAGACATTACGAGGACTCACTACCGTCAGTTTTTGGGCGGCTGATCTAGCGGCGGCAAAGAAGTGGTATGCCAAGCTGTTGGGCATCGCCCCATACTTTGAACGCCCAGGATATGCCGAGTTTCGTCTCGGCGATTACCAGCACGAGCTGGGCCTGATCGATAGCCGCTACGCGCCCGATGGTTCGGCGAACAGCCGCCCGGGCGGTGCTGTCGTGTATTGGCACGTCGACGATGTGACAGCAACTTTCGAGAAGCTGCTGTCTATGGGAGCGAAAGAGTACGAAGCACCCACAGAGCGTGGTCAGGGGTTCATTACTGCCTCCGTGGTTGATCCCTTTGGAAACATTCTAGGCATTATGTACAATCGGCACTATTTGGAGGTTCTGGGTTCGACCGGAAAGGTGTGACCCGCATCATCGGCATTTAGCTTAACACAGGTCCAGTTTGTACTACTCACATCGCTGGTATGTTTACACAAATCTATTTTACAGACTTGATTACTCGAACAAATGAATATGACTAATTAGCATTCCGCAAACGGATAACAATAGTGAAATAAGCAAAGCCCGATTTCTCTAAACATTGTTGAGAAAAATCGGGCTTTTTAATAATGGAAAACTCTTAACGTTGTAAATCTGCATTTTCCTGACGCTACCCCATCTATAGATGACATCGCATTCATTTCTGTTGACTTTGTCAATTCTTCGGTAGTATTTGCAATTGAATTCATGTTATCAGAAAGATAAAAAAACATGTTGTTTACTTTTAGAATTGACATGATACTATATTAAATTTACACTGTCAGTAACATATTACTGTTAATGACAGTATAATGTTATTAACAGTAATAATTTTAATGTTATGATGACAAAAAATATTTTTTACATTTAATTCAGGAGGTTAGATATTTTATGAAACATACAGGGAGACATACAGGTGCATTTCTTTTGCTGTTTTTAACAGAGGGAGATAGCTATGGAGGGAAACTTCTGCAGAAATGTGAAGAAGAGCTTCCCATCAATCCAATTGACAGTGCCATCATATATCGCACACTAAAAAAATTAGAGAAAGAAGGTGCTGTTGAGTCTTATTTGGATACATCTGATCAAGATAAGCCGATAAAAATGTACAAAATTACTACAGTTGGAAAAAGAAAATTAGAAGATTTTCAAATAGATATTGAAGAAAAAATTAAGAATTTATCATTTTTCTTAAATAAATACAAAAAATGGAAGGGGTCTAATCATGATTAATGGTGCTATCCTTTACACTATAGCTATTATTCTTACCAGTATTTCTCTTATAAAAGATCGAAATAAAACAAAAGATGCTCTATTAAAGTCATGGGAAATGTTTCGTAATATTATACCTGACATGTTATCAATTATGCTTTTCGTTGGACTATCACTATCTATATTAACGCCATCCTTAATCTCTTCAATCATTGGAGAAAAATCTGGATTAATAGGTATTGTTTATTCGACAATAATTGGCTCTGTTGCACTAATTCCAAGCTTTGTTGTATTTCCTCTTGGAGATACATTAGTCCAAAATGGTGCGGGTCTTCCTCAAGTAGCTGCATTAATGTCTACATTAATGTCAGTAGGAATCACAACTTTACCTATGGAACAAAAGATATTTGGGCGAAGTTTTGCTTATTCTCGTAATGCATCTGCATTGTTAATGTCTCTCATATTTTCGTATATTATTTGGGTGGTGATGGTATGAATGAATTAAGAAAATATCGTTTCTTTTTCATTTTATTATTTGGGCTCATTATATTTACTTTTATAAATCAATCGGTGGGATGGAGGGCATTTCAATTAACAGGAAACAGCATTTTAGATATGCTATTTCTACTTCCACCTGTCTTAATATTCGTAGGGTTGCTTGACCAGTGGGTGAAGAAAGAAACATTAATTAAATATATGGGGGAAAAATCTGGCATCTATGGCATCTTATTCTCCCTATTATTAGGAGGAATTGCAGCTGGTCCCCTCTACGTCGCTTTTCCAATCGCGGCACTTTTATTAAAAAAAGGAGCAAGTATACGATACATTGTATTTTTTCTAGGAGTTTGGACAACCGCAAAATTACCAGTTATTATATATGAATTTACTTCATTTGGAATTAAATTTACACTCATTCACATTTGTTTTGGTCTATTATTTTTCTATGTAATGGGCATTATTTATGAGAAGTTTTATGACCAACGACAATTGTTAAAATATGATATAACTAAAAAAGTTTAGATTTAAATCACAGGAAACTTATCCTGTAATTAACACGGCATAAACACTATTTATTAAATGGAGGTTGAATAATATGCAATGGTTAAACCTTCTTCTTGTCTTACTATGCCCTCTCATGATGTTCTTTTGCATGAAAGGTATGCATAAAGGAAATCATCATCAAAAAGGAGGAAAGTACACTTCTCAAACAGATTCAAATCAAAAATTGTTAAATGAAAACAACAAGCTTCGAAATGAAATACAACAGCTAAAACAATCTATAAATCAAAATGATATTGCATAAAGTGAAACTTTTATCAGTGGGGTTTTCTTCATCCCACACTGATAATCAGCCCTCACCAATCGGGCTTTTACGGGCAGTTATCCCCCACCTATCTTCTTTGTTTCTCTCTGAATCTTGAGGTGGGGGTTTTACTGCCCGTTAATGCGGGATAAATTGATTACCAATGTCCAAATCAATCCCTCAGGTACAGAAAAACCGTACATCCAAAAGAGATGTGCGGTTTTTTTGTAGAAAATTCAACTAAAATTCTTTTAAATCTACTTCTCTTTCATAGTCTGATATAGAGGGCTTGTACATATATTATATTCGCTATAATTTTTAAATTACAAAGGGTTGGATGCCTCCTTGTAGACTATAGTCCGTTACATTATTCATCATATTTCTCCTGAATTTTTGCATAGAAAAACACCCGTCGAATTAATAATTTTTCCCAATACCAAAACTATCGTTTATTTATCAATCCAACGGGTGAGATTTTCTTCTTCATAAAAACAATAAATTGTAACGAACCAATTAAATAAAAAATTCACAAAGCTAAAAAGAAGTAAATTATTACTATTGCTCCTTTTCTATTCACTTTTTATTTTCTTAACATAATAAAGCAAAAAAGCATTAATTTCACAATACTTTTCATTTTATATACTAATTTTCAACAGTACGAGGAGTTTTCAATCCTTTAAAATGCTCAGTAGCGGACTTTTTTCCCTTTGGACAAAACACCTACATCACCCGCTTAAACATCTTCTCCAGTTCATAAGTCGAATGATGTACAACAATTGGTCTACCATGCGGACATGTATACGGATTTGTTGTTGTCCGGAGTTCTTCTAGTAAAGCAAAGATTTGATCGTTCGTTAAATATTGATTGGCTTTGATCGATGCTTTACAGCTCATCATAATAGCTGCTTCTTCGCGCAGTTTTTTAATATCGACTTTTTTCAACTTCACTACTTGTTGCATCATGTCATCAATGATTTCCGTTTCTTGTCCTTTTGGAAACCATGTTGGATGAGAGCGGACAATGAATGATTGATGACCGAATTGCTCTAAGAATAATCCTACTTTTTTTAGTTCTTCTAATTGCTCTTCTACTCGTAAAAATTCATTGAGTGATAGATCAATTCGGTACGGTACAAGTAATTCCTGAACTTCTGGTGCTACCTGTCCTACTTTGTCACGGAAGTATTCATAGTTGATACGCTCCTGTGCCGCATGCTGGTCAATCATGTATAGTCCTTTGTCATTTTGAGCGAAAATGTACGTCCCATGCATTTGCCCAATTGGATAAAGCGGCGGTAAATCGTTCCCGTTCATCTCAATTTCTTGCATTTCTTCTAATTCCTCTAATTCAAAATCTTCCTCGCTGCTTTCCCACTCATTCTCTTCCCGGACAGGTTCTTCAATTATTGGCTTAGATGGCTGCCAACTGTTTTCTTCTTTTATAAGAGACTGCGGCGACTCCCATTCCTGTTTTGGTTGACTCCACAGAGGTGGTTGTTGCTTCGGCTGTTCCTCTTGTTTCTCATCCATTCCAGTCGGTAAGATGATATTTGGCATCGGTGGTTCTTTCAGTTTTGCATGCTCGAACTGAAACTGCTCTTGCACGCTCTCATCTTTTTCTTTTTTCTTCGTTGTGATCCCGGCATCCGGAATAAGCTTTATTTTTTTAAATGCATCCTGCAATGTTTTTTCAATGAGCTGCAGTAGCTCCTGTTCTTTACTAAAACGAACCTCTAGCTTTGCTGGATGAACGTTCACATCGACTAACATCGGATCCATATCAATCGATAAGAAACCAATTGGGTAACGTCCAACAGGAAGTAATGTATGATAACCTTGCTGCACAGCTTTCATTAATACATAGTTTCGAACGTAACGGCCATTTACAATCGTTGACATATAGTTACGAGATGCACGCGTTACTTCAGGCAACGTCACATAACCACGAATCGTAAAGTCTAACGATTCCACTTCAATTGGGATCAGCTTTTTCGCAACTTGAATGCTATAAATCGCTGCAAGTACTTGTCTTACATCACCATTTCCTGATGTATGGAGCAATTTTTTCTCATTATGAAACAAACGAAGTGATACTTCTGGGTGTGACAGTGCAATGCGGTACACAATATCTGTAATATTTCCAAGCTCTGTATGAATCGTCTTCATATATTTCAAACGTGCTGGTGTATTGAAAAACAAATTTTGAACCGTAATATCTGTTCCTTTACGGCTCGCTGTTTTTTCTTGTTTGATAATGTAGCCACCTTTAATGACAAGGTGCGTACCCGGTGCATCCCCCGTGCTCGTAATGAGCTCTAATTCACTGACAGATGCAATACTTGGCAGCGCTTCTCCGCGAAAGCCAAGCGTTCGAATTCGGAATAAATCATTTTCATCTTTAATTTTGCTTGTAGCATGCCGTTCAAAAGCAACAATGCAGTCTTCTTCAGCAATGCCATCTCCATTATCGATAATGCGAATTTTAGATAATCCAGCTTCCTCTAAGTGGATTTCAATAGATGTACTATTCGCATCGATGGAATTTTCGACAAGTTCTTTTACAACTGAGGCAGGGCGTTCAACTACTTCCCCTGCCGCAATTAAGTTTGAGAGTTGGTCATCGAGTTTGCGAATTTTCCCCATCTACTTACTCATCCTTTCTTTAACTTTTTCTGTAAGCGGTACAATTCATTTAACGCTTCTAGTGGTGTCATATCAAGTAAATCAATTTTTTTAATTTGCGTTAATACAGCTGTTTCTTTTTGGTCAAGCATCGGTTTTTCTTCATTCTTCGCAGTTTGTTCCGCCGCAAAGAATGATAGCTGTGATTCTTCTACTTCCTCTGGTTCTTGTGGCAGCGTCTCTACCTCTTCTTTTATGACTACTGTTTCTTGCACTGTTTCTTTTTGAACTTTTGTTTCCACTCGCTTCGGAAGCGTAACTTCCTCTTGCCCTTCAAGCTGAGCTAATACTTCTTTTGCACGAGCGATTAAGCTATCTGGAAGCTCCGCAAGCTGTGCAACGTGAATACCATAGCTTTTATCTGCTGCTCCATCTTGAATCTTATGCAAGAAGACAACTTTACCATTTTCTTCAATAGCTGAAACATGTACATTTTTAAGCTGCTCTAAACTTTCTTCTAGCACTGTTAATTCATGATAATGCGTTGAAAATAATGTTTTTGCCCCGATTTGATCATGAATATGCTCGATAATCGCTTGCGCTAGTGCCATACCATCATACGTAGATGTACCGCGGCCAATTTCATCAAATAAAATTAAACTTCTTTCTGATGCATTCGCAATTGCGTTTTTCGCTTCTAACATTTCGACCATAAATGTACTTTGTCCAGAAATTAAATCATCCGCTGCTCCAATTCTCGTGAAGATTTGGTCAAAAACAGGCAGCACAGCTTCTGTCGCCGGTACAAAGCAACCAATTTGCGACATCACAGTGACAAGTGCTAATTGGCGCATATACGTACTTTTACCAGACATATTTGGACCAGTAATTAAAAAGACATCCATATTTTCAGGCATAATACAATCGTTTGGAACGTAAAGCTTTCCATTTAATACTTTTTCAACGACAGGATGACGACCATCTTTAATAAAGATTTCTCGTTTATTTGTTAACGTTGGTTTTACAAATTGCTCTTCTTCACTAACTGTCGCAAAGCTTTGAAGTACATCTAGTTCACTAATAACTTTCGCTAATTGCTGCAATTTCGGAATAAACACTTTCACTTCTTCACGAAGCGCAGTAAATAGATCGTATTCTAGCTGAACAATTTTTTCTTCTGCTTCTAAAATCATCGTTTCTTTTTCTTTTAACTCATCCGTAATATAGCGTTCTGCATTTGCAAGCGTTTGTTTTCGTTCATAACGACCTTCTGGAAGTGATGCAAGGTTTGCTTTTGTCACCTCGATATAGTATCCAAAAATACGATTGTAACCAATTTTCAGAGACTTAACCCCTGTTATATCACGCTCGCGCTTTTCAAGCTCTGCAATCCACGTTTTTCCATTTTTACTTACATAACGATACTGGTCTAACTTGTCATTATAGCCGTCTTTTATAATGTCACCATCTTTTATAGAAAGCGGTGGATTTTCTTGAATACTTCTTTCTAGTAGCTCCGTTAAACTTTCACATGGATCAACACCTTGAATTAATTGGGATGCATATCCATTCTCTAAACGCTCTACTGTCTCTAAAATAGCAGGCACTTGCAGTAATGAGCGCTTTAATTGTAATAAATCACGAGCATTCACACTGCCGTATGCAACTTTCCCTGCTAAACGTTCTAAGTCGTATACTTCTTTTAATTTTTCTTTTAAATCTTCACGTAAGAAATAATCATTCACAAACGTTTCAACCATTTCTAAACGCTCTTCAATTTTTTCTTTTTGTATGAGCGGACGTTCCATCCACTGCTTTAACATTCTTCCACCCATCGCTGTTTTTGTCTTATCTAACAGCCATAATAGAGAGCCTGTTTTTTCTTTTGTTCGAATGGTTTCTGTTAACTCCAAATTACGTTTAGAATGAACATCAATCTTCATAAATTGATTTGTATAATAAATATCGACTGGCTGCAGATGATCTAGCGAACGTTTTTGTGTTCGTAATACATAATTAAATAAGCGCCCAACTGCTGCAACTAATTTCGTTTGCGTCACATTTTGAACAAGATGTTCCAATCCTTCAGGAATTTTTGTTTCATCCTCATAGGAAATTGTCATTTTCAATGTTTCTGTCAGCTTATTTAGCTCATCTTTTGAAAACGTAGATGCCACAACAATTTCTTTTGAACCTGTCGCATATACTTCTAATAAAACATCTTCTACAGTACCAGTTAGCAATGTAACGGTATTTTGCCCTGTCGTTAAGTCATTGCAAGCCAATGCATAGGAACCATCTTCAAAGCGTGTTAACGCCGCTAAGAAGTTATTTTCTTTTTCATCAATCGTACGCCCCTCCATCATCGTTCCAGGCGTAATTAATTGAACCACTTCACGGCGTACAACGCCTTTTGCTGTTTTCGGATCTTCTACTTGTTCACAAACAGCCACTTTATATCCTTTTTCAACGAGCTGTTCAATATAATTTTTAGCAGCGTGGTGCGGGACACCGCACATTGGAATCCGATCGCTGCTCCCTCCATCTCGGCTTGTTAACGTAATTTCAAGTTCATGAGCCGCTTTTACTGCATCCTCAAAGAACATTTCATAAAAATCACCTAAGCGAAAAAATAAAAAGGCATCTTGATAGTCTGCCTTGACTGTTAAATATTGTTGTATCATCGGGGTATACTGAGCCATTTGTTTCCTCCACACTTTATACATAATTAGCTATATATTATATGCCGTACTTCACTGACAATCATATCTCCACTGATAGGAGTCTCTCTTTATTATAACACGAAAAAATTCAATTGAGCATCTCTGACCTTATGTAAAAAAAGCTAGGAAGAATCTCCCTAGCTTTCTTTTATTCCTCTTCTGCGTCTACAATAAAGTTTGGATCTAAATCTTCAAATTCGTCATCATCCACTTCAAAATTTTCTTCCTCTTCCGGACAGCCATCAGGATTTACACTTACACAAATTTTTGTTTCTCCAACAACTTCTGTTACAAATTCACGCTCTACAGTTACAACTATTTTGTTACCATTTGGTGAAACAATTGCTTCTAAACAATTCGGATGCTGAATAACACGAGCAATAATCTCTAAATCGTCACCAGAAAAGTTTTTGTCGCGATAGCCAATTTTCACCTCATCTGTGTAATTCACACGTTCTGTTACAACTTCTGTTTTGGTATTTTCATCAAATGAGTACCAAGTATTAATATCATAATATCCTTCAATTTCTACAGTTTTACCATTCTTTTTCGCCTCATATGCGTGATTAATTACCCAACATCCGAGAATACTTGTAGGTTCATGATTTGATTCGCATGTATGAGTGGTTTTCATATACTTTCGTCCTTTGCCCACAACGGCTTTCGTAATGATCTCTCTAAATTCGGACATTCGGAACCCTCCTCAATCAATATTCACTTAATCATATGCGTGACAAGAGCGGAATGTGTCATTCTTTTTTTGACAAAACAATATATACCCTAAATAAAATAAAAAAGAGATGTCCATAAGACATCTCCTTTAACAGCCACAGTTCCCTTTTTTACTCGCTACTTCAGCACCAGTTTCTCCTTTTAACACATCGCCACCCGTTGAAATTAAAATTTCATCCGTTACGTTATTTGAAATGGTACTTGCTACAAGTTGTAGCAAATCATTTACATAAGTTTGAGACGATTTAAACTCCTGCACAACCGGAATGCTATCCAGCTTATCTTGCAATGCATCAATTTCCGCTTCTACTTTTTTCAATGCTTCCCACTTACCATAATGCTGCAAATTAACTGCTTGTTTTTGCAGTGCTTTAATTTCATCAATCGCACGTTTTACATTTTCATTTTTATGAATTTGCGCCTCCGCACGTTTAAAAAAATCTACTTCTTCTGTTTCAGCAATCAGTTTCGCTAATTCTTTTGCACGCTCTACAATTTCATCTTTTGAATAAGCTGTCATTTATTATTTCACCTCGATTGGCTCCTCAACCAATTCCCCGTTTAGAGACCAAGTATTTGCTTTTATCACTTTTACTTTTACAAGCTGACCAATTGTTGATTTTGGTGCTGCGAAGTTTACGAGCTTATTAGCACGTGTATAACCTGCCAGCACATCAGGATTGTTCTTACTTTCTCCATCAACAAGCACTTCAACAATTTGCCCTTCATATCGTTTATTCTTCTCTACAGAGAATTCATTTACTAATGTATTCAAGCGTTGTAAACGCTCTTTTTTTACTTCCATCGGTACATTATCTTTCATTTTTGCAGCGGGTGTACCTTCACGCGGAGAATAAATAAATGTAAATGCACTATCAAAGCCTACTTCGCGATATAACGACAGCGTTTCTTCAAATTGTTCGTCTGTTTCATTTGGGAAACCAACGATAATATCAGTTGTTAAAACAGCATTCGGAATCGCTGTTTTAATTTTACGTACAAGTTCTAAATAATGCTCACGCGAATATTTACGCGCCATAATTTTCAACATATCTGTACTTCCAGATTGCACTGGTAAGTGAATGTGTTCAACTAAATTACCGCCTTCTCCAAGCACTTCAATCAAGCGGTCATCAAAATCACGCGGATGGCTTGTTGTAAAACGAATACGCGCTATATCAATCTTACGAAGTTCCTCCATCAGATTGCCTAAGCCATATTCTAAATCTTCAAAGTCTTTTCCGTATGCGTTTACGTTTTGACCAAGTAACGTAATTTCCTTATAGCCATTTGCGGCTAAATGACGTACTTCGTTAATAATATCTTCTGGGCGACGGCTACGCTCTTTCCCACGTGTATACGGTACGATGCAGTATGTACAGAATTTGTCGCACCCATACATAATATTTACCCATGCTTTAATATCACCACGGCGTACTTTTGGAAGGTTTTCAATTACATCCCCTTCTTTTGACCATACTTCAACAACTGTTGCTTTTGAGAACATGGCATCTTTTAAAATGTAAGGTAAGCGATGAATATTATGTGTACCAAATACCATATCTACATGCTGATTTTTTTGCATAATTTTGTTTACGACAGATTCCTCTTGAGACATACAACCACATACACCAATTAAAAGGTCAGGGTTCCTTTGTTTTAACGGTTTTAAATGCCCCAGTTCCCCAAACACTTTATTTTCAGCGTTTTCACGAATTGCACAAGTATTTAATAGGATCACATCTGCATCTTCTGTTGAGAATGTTGGTTCATATCCAAGTGCTGTAAAAATACCAGCCATCACTTCTGTATCATGCTCATTCATTTGACACCCGTAAGTGCGAATATAAAATTTTCTTCCTGTACCAAAGTTACGAAATTCTTCTGGTAAGCCAAAATCACGTTCAATTTTAACTTCTTCTTTCCCACGTTTTTTCGCATCTTTTAAGGAAGGTGGCTGATATACATTTTCAAAGTATTTGCTATAATCTTTTTCTTCTTTTTTCATAGAAGAATTGGCTTGTTGACTTGCTAATCGTTGTTGCTCGTTCATGAGTAATCTCCTTTCAACCCAAACTATACACAATCTTTTTAGCTCACTCTAATGGGCAATAAGACCCCATCTCAAAGGTTATGAAGCTAGTTGAGAGATAACTGTCCTAAGAGCCCAATCCACCGAGCTAACCATCCGTAAAAGTGAAATTTCTTCCTACTGATGGACATTTCCCTTTATCCTTGTTGTTTTACCTTGTCTTTGTCAGAAACATATTGCTTATATACATTATCATAGTATATAGCGTTTAGCGAAATTAAACAACAAAGAGGCACTTGTCCCATAACCGATTCCTACAGGGAATGAACACCGTCTCATGTTATAACCGTTCATTCATTATTCTATCATTCTGAATTTTCCAAGTAAACAAAGCCTTTGAAGATAAAGTAAAACTTTTCTCAGTGGAGGTTTTCAATCTTACTGATGGATATTGCGGTGCACTATATTCTTAGAACAAATAAAAACAACATCCTACTATAACTAAAAAGGCTGCCAGTTGGCAGCCTTTTTTATTACATAAACTCAGCAACGAGTTCATCAAACATTTTTTGATCCATTTGTAAATCAGCTTGAACTAAAGGTTTTTCACTGTAGTCTTTTACAAGTTCTTGATAAGAAGGCTGCTGTGTATTTTGATAAATTAAGCCCGTTACTAAACCTTTGTTTTCCATTAATGTTTGCATTGCAACCATACGGTTAGATGGGTCATACCCTTCTACTGTACTTAGTTTTGTTAAATTCTCTTTAAACCAATCGTACGTATTTACTTTATTGTAAGTTACACATGGGCTAAATACGTTAATTAAAGAGAAACCTTTATGTTGAATACCAGCTTCAATCAGCTGCGTTAACTCTTTTAAGTCACTAGAGAAACTTTGTGCAACAAATGTTGCACCAGCAGTTAACGCCATTTCCATTACAGATAATGCTGGCTCAATTGAACCTTGTGGCGTACTTTTCGTTTTAAATCCAGCTTCACTACGTGGTGAAGTTTGACCTTTTGTTAAACCGTAAATTTGGTTATCCATAACGATATACGTAATGTCAATGTTACGACGAATTGAATGGATCGTATGTCCCATACCAATTGCAAAACCATCACCGTCACCACCAGATGCGATAACTGTTAAATCACGGTTTGCCATTTTCACACCTTGTGCAATTGGAAGTGCACGTCCATGAATACTATGAACACCGTACGAATTAATATAACCCGAAATACGACCAGAACATCCGATACCAGAAATAACCGCTAATTCATCTGGATTTAAGCCGACGTTAGCAGCCGCACGTTGAATTGCTGCTTGCACTGAGAAGTCACCGCAACCTGGACACCAATTTGGTTTTACACTGTTACGAAAGTCCTTAAATGTTGCCATTTAATACAACCCCTTTTTTGCATTCGTTGTAAATTTCTTTTGGTAAGAATGGATTTCCGTCGTATTTTAACAGACTAGAAATTTTCTCACCAAAGCCAAGATTCATCTTCATAATATTAGTAAGCTGACCCGTTGCGTTATTTTCTACAACAACAACACGTTTTGCACTCTTCACAAGCGGAAGAATTTCATTTGTTGGGAACGGATGAATTAAACGAACGTGAGCGTGGTTTACTTTTAACCCTTCTTGCTCTAAGCGCTCCATCGCTTCTTCAATTGCACCGCGTGTAGAGTTAAAGCCTACTAGTAGTACATCAGCGTCATCATACTTGGCATTTTTATAAACAGGGGTATTAAACTTCAGATTTTCCATTTTACGGAAACGTTTGTCCATTTGTGATTTACGATTCAGTGCGGATTCAGATGGTTTACCCGTTTCATCATGTTCTACACCTGTTACATGGTGAACACCATTTTTCATACCAGGTATAACTCGTGGTGAAACGCCGTCTTCTGTCACTTCGTAACGTTTGAAATATGCTTTATTTTCACGCTCTGGTAACTCTGCTTGTAAATCAAGCTTACCGCGGCGAATTTCTACTTTGTCTAATTTCAGTGGTTCTACTGTTTGCTTACCTAAAGAAAGCTGTAGATCTGTTAAGAAGATAACAGGAACTTGATATTCTTCTGCTAAGTTAAACGCTTCGACAATGTCATAGAACGCTTCTTCAACAGTACTTGGCGCCATTACGATTTTTGGAATTTCACCATGTGTACCGTAAATCATCGCCATTAAATCAGATTGCTCTTGTTTTGTTGGTAACCCTGTACTTGGACCACCACGTTGCGTATCAACAATAACAAGAGGTGTTTCTGTAATACCAGCTAAACCAATTGCTTCCATCATTAAAGATAGACCAGGACCTGCTGACGCTGTTAACGTACGTACACCAGCGTAGTTTGCACCAATTGCCATTGTACAAGCAGCAATTTCATCCTCTGTTTGAATAACTGTTCCGCCTACTTTTGGTAGCTTCTTAATTAAGTATTCCATAATTTCAGATGCAGGTGTAATTGGATATGCAGACATGAAGCGAGCACCACCAGCTACTGCCCCAAACGCAATTGCATCGTTACCAATCATGAACATACGTTTTTGACCATCTGCTTTTTCAAGCTGCATCATATTTACTTGCTCGCCAAGTAATTCTTTCATATATTGAGAGCCGCGTTTAATTGCTTCCATATTCTTTTCAACAACTGCTTGACCTTTGCGGCCGAAAATTTCATCTACAACATCTAAATAAACAGTTTCGTCTAATCCTAATACTGCACTAGATGCTCCAACAGCAACCATGTTTTTCATTAATGATGTACCAAGTTCAGAAGCAATATCTGTAAATGGAATTGCATATAGCGTCACATCTGTGCTTTCTGGAATGCTTGGATTAAATTTTGCATCAGCAACGACAATTCCACCCGGACGTAATTCGTGGAAGTTAAAGTCAATTGTTTCTTGGTCAAACGCAATTAAAATATCTAAGTCATCGGATATCGCGCGCACTTCTGTCGTACTTACGCGAATTTTATTATTTGTATGACCACCCTTAATCCGTGATGAAAAGTGGCGATAACCGTATAGATAATAACCTAATCGGTTTAATGCAATACAGAAGATTTCCCCTGTACTTTCAATTCCTTCACCTTGTTGTCCTCCAACTTTCCATGAAAGTTGACTAATCATCTCCTACACCCCTTTGGCTGCATTCATTGTAGTGTATTTTTTTACAGTATTAGTGTAGCACTTTTTATGCAAAGAAACTACAATGGACGCAAATTATACCTCTTCTGACTTCCCTGAATGTTTTGCATAATCTTAATTCGTCTACAATTCTAGCCTTACCACAGAAAAAATGCAATAAGTTGGCCTGATTTTATTTTAATTTTTTAATTTTTCTAACTTTTGTTTTTCCTTAGAAATACAGCATAAAATAAGCGACTAGAAAGACATATGATTGATAAAATTATCATATAAAAAGCGCTGAACATTTGTTTCACTATATCGCTTACTTAATTCGTTGATTATATATTCATAATGATTGTATGTTTTCACACCTACAACCATCTCCGAAATACCATCAAAATCAGAACCGAATCCAACATTACGCTCTCCTCCAAGTGAACAAATACGCTCCACATGCCGTAATATATCATCTATATAGGCTGGCCTGTGATTTGTTAAAAATTCAGGAACAAATGTCACACCAATTACACCATCTTTTTGAATGAGTGCCTTTACTTGTTCATCTTTTAGATTGCGCGGATGCCCACAAAGGTGATAACAATTTGAATGTGATGCAATCGGATATGTAGCGATTTTCATCACATCCCAAAATCCTTTTTCATTCAAATGAGATACATCCGTCCATAAATGACATGAGTTGAGCTCTGCTACGACCTCCTTACCAAAGGTAGTAAGTCCCGCCCCTCTTGTCTCCATTGCTCCATCAGCTACTAAATTCGCATGGTTCCACGTTAATCCAACAGATCGGACCCCTAAACGATAGAGCGTGCGTAATTTCATTATTTCTTTTCCTATCGATTCGCATCCTTCTAACGTTAAAACAGCACCAATTTCATTTTCCCCTAATTGTTGTAAGTCTTTTTTTGTCTGTATCAATTTCATGTTAGGCAACGACAAAATTTGCTTATAAAATATATCTACCATAGCTAACGCAACTTCAAAGCGCTGTTCATATGGTACTGTTTCGGGAACATATATTGCAAAGCATTGTATACTTCCTTTTCTTTGCTGTAATTGTTCAAAAGTAATATGTAAAGAAGAATCATTTTGAAAATCCTTCTTGCCATTCGCTCTCCATAGTTGCCATAGCACATCACAATGTGCATCAAAAATTTTCAATTCCGCTCCCCCTTCTCCATAAAAACAACCTGTTTGCTTAAAGCAAACAGGCTGTTCAAACTTAACGAGGTTCTACAATTAATTTTATTGCCGTACGTTCTTCACCATCAATCATAATATCTGTAAAAGCGGGGATACAAATCAAGTCTAAACCACTAGGCGCTACAAACCCTCTTGCAATTGCTACTGCCTTCACCGCTTGATTTAATGCACCTGCGCCAATAGCTTGCATTTCTGCCGAGCCACGCTCACGAATAACTCCAGCAAGTGCACCAGCTACAGAGTTAGGGACCGAAGTTGCTTTAACTTTTAATATTTCCATTGCTCGTTTCCTCCTCGTTTCTTTAAAAAGTATTAGCGATTGATTTCACTTTTAACTTATATTCACGAGGAACAGCATGTATTCCTGCTAAATCTCTGTAATTTTTCTAAAAAATTAAAATATAATGTTTTTTCTAACTTTTATAAAATACTATTCAAAAAAAGGTTGATCATCATTAATTAAAATACGCTCGATTCTTTTTGCTTTTCCTGTATTCGGGTCCACATCAATTAACACCGCACTTAGCTGCGTTCTACCATTTGTTACTTCAAAACGTACAGGTAGATTCGTTAAAAATTTCTTCAATACAGCTTCACGATCCATACCTAAAATACCATCGTATGGACCTGTCATACCTACATCTGTAATATACGCTGTCCCACTTGGTAAAATACGATTATCTGCTGTCGGAACATGCGTATGCGTTCCAACTACTGCCGTAGCACGACCGTCTACATACCAACCAAGCGCCTGTTTTTCACTCGTTGTCTCAGCATGAAAATCAATAAAGATGATATTTGTACGTTTTTTCGCAATGTTAATTAATTCATCTACTTTTCTGAACGGACAATCAATTGGTGGTAAGAATGTACGTCCTTGTAAGTTAATAACCGCTACTTCTGTGCCATTACAATTCACAAAGATAAGTCCTTTTCCTGGCGTTCCTTCCGGAAAATTAGCGGGTCTTGCAAGATATTTTGCATCATCAATAAACTCAAAAACTTCACGATTATCCCAAGCGTGATTTCCAAGCGTCACAGCTTGTGCACCGCACTCTAAAAAGTTCCGGTAAATTTTTTCTGTAATACCACGTCCACCTGCAGCATTTTCTCCATTAATGATTGTTACAGTAGGCGTATACTTTTTCTTTAACGCCGGTACGTATTGTTGAATCATACTTCTTCCAGGAGATCCTACTACATCCCCAACAAATAAAATTCTCATATGTCTTACCCTCTCTATGTACTACTTATTTTATTCTTATCATACAAGCTCATCACGTATAAAGGAACAATATTGCTCGTGTATACAGTGCAACTTTTCTCAGTGAGAGATGAAAAAATTCTCATCACTAGAAGCTTCATTCTATATTACCCAATCCCAACACAAAAAAATAAAGTGGCGTAACACCACTTTATTTTGCGTATTCCACTGCACGAGTTTCACGAATAACCGTCACTTTAATATGTCCTGGATAATCCAATTCATTTTCAATGCGTTTTCGAATATCACGTGCTAAACGATGAGCTTCTAAATCATCGATTGTATCCGGTTTTACCAAGATGCGAACTTCACGTCCTGCTTGAATTGCAAAAGATTTTTCTACACCTTCATAGGATTCTGAAATCTCTTCTAACTTTTCAAGACGACGAATATAGTTTTCAAGAGTCTCACTTCGAGCTCCAGGTCTTGCAGCTGATAATGCATCCGCTGCTGCAACTAGAACTGCAATGATAGAAGTTGGTTCCGTATCACCATGGTGAGATGCAATACTGTTAATAACAACAGGATGCTCTTTATATTTCGTTGCAAGTTCAACACCAATTTCAACGTGACTTCCTTCTACTTCATGATCAATTGCTTTACCGATATCATGCAATAGACCTGCACGTCTTGCGAGTTTTTCGTCTTCGCCAAGTTCTGCTGCCATAAGTCCCGCTAAATACGCTACTTCCATAGAGTGTTTTAAAACGTTTTGACCATAGCTTGTACGGAATTTCAAACGTCCTAAAATCTTGATTAAATCTGGATGTAAGCCATGTACACCCACCTCGAAAGTCGTTTGCTCTCCTACTTCGCGAATATACTCGTCCACTTCACGTCTTGATTTTTCAACCATTTCTTCAATACGTGCTGGATGAATGCGTCCATCCTGAACGAGCTTATCAAGAGCAATACGAGCAGTTTCACGACGAATTGGATCGAATCCTGATAAAATTACCGCTTCTGGCGTATCATCAATAATAAGATCAATACCAGTTAATGTTTCTAGCGTACGAATGTTACGACCTTCACGTCCGATAATACGGCCCTTCATTTCGTCATTTGGAAGATTTACAACCGAAACGGTTGTTTCAGCAACATGATCAGCTGCACATCTTTGCATTGCAAGAGATAAAATCTCCTTCGCTTTCTTGTCTGCTTCTTCTTTCGCACGAACTTCGGTTTCTTTTACCATAACGGCAATTTCATGAGAAATTTCACTTTCGACTTTACCTAAAATGATTGCTTTAGCTTGTTCGCGTGTCAGACTAGAGATGCGCTCTAATTCTGTTTGTTGCTTTTGTACTAACTCTCCCACTTTGCTTTCCAACTCTTCAATCTGTTGTTGTCTCGCTACAAGAGATTCCTCTTTCTTTTCTAACATATGCTCGCGTTTATCGAGCGTCTCGTCTTTACGATCAAGGTTCTCTTCTTTTTGCATTAAACGATTTTCTTGCTTTTGCAATTCGCTTCTACGGTCACGAATTTCTAATTCAGCTTCTGTACGAAGTGTATGAATTTCATCCTTTGCTTCTAAAAGCGCTTCCTTCTTTAGTGCTTCTGCTTCACGACCCGCTTCTTCTAAGATGCGTCTCGCTTCATTTGCTGCACCGTTAATCTTCGCTTCTGCAATAGACTTTCGAACAAAAAAGCCAACAACTGCACCGACTGTTGCAAGCAAAATGGAGATGAGTATCCAAACTGTGCTGCTCATGATTTCACCTCCCCTTGCTATGAATGAAAAAAGACTGTCGGCATGTACATTGATTTGCAACGTACAGCAAAGACCGTCGCCCCGCTTTTTTAAGGGACTTTCTTCATTTCACGATTAAAATGTCATATTATTATTTCGGAAAGATTCACAATCTACTCCGAATGTTACTTCTCTTCTAGAGAAGAGTGTATCGTATATAAGAAAAAATATACATTCTCATTGTATCTATCGCAATTTTCATTGTCAAGCGTTGTCTACTTTTACTTTCTTTACCTTTGTGAAGCGAAACTTTTCTTAAATAAGAATTTTCTTCCTTCTAATCCATCATTAAAAGAAAAATTCGGACTTTTTGAGGCATTTCCCTCCCATTTCGCCTTATTAATTCCTTATTTATTACCTCTAATACTCACCCTATAGATTCCATGATAAAAAAATAAAAGACACGAAATCGTGTCTTTTATTCATTAGAAAGATCCGTATTTTCTCCACTTTCAGAATTAGATCCTTCACCAATACCATGATGCTCACGAATAAAGAATGCAATTTCATCTGTTAGCTCTGGATTTTCTTTTAAAAATTGCTTTGAATTTTCACGACCTTGCCCTAAGCGCTCCTCATTATAGGAATACCATGCTCCACTCTTTTGGACAATATCAAGTTCAGAAGCCATATCTAAAATCTCACCTTGTCTTGAAATCCCTTCTCCGTACATAATATCAACTTCTGCTACGCGGAAAGGAGGTGCCACTTTATTTTTTACTACTTTTATTTTTGTTTTATTACCAACAATGTCGTTACCTTGTTTTAACTGCTCAGCACGACGCACTTCAAGACGCACTGTTGAATAGAATTTCAACGCACGACCACCTGGAGTTGTTTCTGGGTTCCCGAACATAACCCCAACTTTTTCACGAATTTGGTTAATAAAGATAGCGATTGTTTTAGACTTGTTAATTGCACCAGAAAGCTTACGAAGCGCTTGTGACATTAAACGTGCTTGTAAACCAACGTGAGAGTCACCCATTTCACCTTCAATTTCCGCTTTTGGAACAAGAGCTGCTACAGAGTCAATAACGATAATGTCAACTGCACCACTTCGTACTAATGCCTCTGCGATTTCCAAACCTTGTTCACCTGTATCTGGTTGTGATAATAGTAATTCATCAATATTAACACCTAATTTTTGTGCATATACCGGATCCATCGCATGCTCTGCATCAATAAATGCTGCTTGTCCGCCTTGACGTTGCACCTCTGCAATCGCATGTAACGAAACTGTTGTTTTACCTGAACTTTCAGGCCCGTAGATTTCAATAACACGACCTCGTGGATAGCCACCGACACCAAGAGCTACATCAAGTGCTAACGAGCCACTTGAAATCGTAGAAATTCTACGTTCCGCTTGCTCCCCTAATTTCATAATAGAACCTTTACCGAATTGCTTCTCTATTTGTTTTAACGCCATATCTAATGCCGCTTGACGATCACTCATTCAAATTCCTCCTTAACGTTATTGCTAATCTTATTATACCTATTTTCGTTTCAATTTGCCAACAAAAATCGAACGTTTATTCGATTTTTTTATTTTTTCTAGAGAAATGTCTTATTTTCAGCCACAAAAAAAGCTAAAAGAGACTTACATCTCTTCTAGCTTTCTGTATAAATGATAAAACCCATATTTTACAGAACGTTCTCGAATTTGCTGGCGGCTTCCACTTAATATAAGTGGAAAAGCAAGCGTTGGTTTCCCTTCTATTGCTAAGCCAACAAAAACAGTCCCCGGATCTTTTCCTTCTGAAGCATCCGGACCTGCAACTCCAGTAAAACTAATACCAATATCTGCCTTCAAAAGTTTTTTAACGTTTTCAGCGAGGTATCGAGCACATTGTTCACTAACAGCACCCATTGTTTGTAATGTTTCCTCTGGTACTTGCAAAATGTGTTGCTTCACATCGTTATGATAACAGATCACGCCGCCTTTAAATACAGAAGATACACCAGCACTTTCAGTCACTTGATCGCCAAAAAGGCCACCAGTTAAACTTTCCGCACATGCCAATGTTAACCCTTTTTGCTTCAATAGAGCAATCGCTTTATGATGAAGCAAATCTTGATTATATCCGTAGAAGAATTCCCCTACTCTTTCTAAAATTAAATCCTCCACATGCTGAATCAACACTTCTGCTTGCTTAACATCATGATGTTTCGCAGTCAGGCGAAGTGTTACTTCTCCTTCAGAAGCAAGCGGCGCAATCGTTGGATTTGTTTGGTTATCAATTAAATCTTGAACTTTCACTTCTAGTTGAGATTCTCCAATGCCGAAAAAGCGGAGAACGCGAGAATATATATGTTCACCAGTTGTAAAGTTACGTAAAAACGGCTCTACATAACTTGTATACATCGGCTTCATTTCTTTCGGTGGACCTGGTAATAAAATAAATACCTTCTCGTTCTTGGTCAATCCCATACCTGGAGCCATACCGTGATCATTTGCAAATACAGTCGACCCTTTTAAAACAAGTGCTTGCTTCTTATTATTTTCTGTAAACTCACGCCCTGTACGCTTGTAATACGCGCCAATTGACGTTAGTGCTACTTCGTCATACACAAGTTCTTCTTGTAAGGAAGATGCAATCGTTTCCTTTGTTAAATCGTCTTTTGTCGGCCCTAATCCTCCAGTGAAAATTAACATATCTGCTCGCTTCTCAGCAATTTGAATTGCTTCTTGTAAGCGGTGATTATTATCACCTACAACAGTATGATAATAGACATTAATTCCAAGTAAGGCCAACTTCTCAGATAAAAACTTCGCATTTGTATTTGTGATTTGCCCGAGTAATAATTCTGTTCCAACCGCAATAATTTCGGCATTCATTCCGATTCCCCCATAAGCTGTTATTTTGAATTCATAAACACAGCTCTATTTTTCCAGAAATAATCCCATCCTGAAATAACCGTAAAAATAAGTGCAATCCAAATTGTGATTTCCGCAACTGGAATATGAAGTAGATTGAATGGTACATCATGAAGTAGATATGCAGAAATTGCAATCACTTGCATCCACATTTTTATTTTCCCAGGCATCTTTGCAGCTGCCACTTCCCCTGTACCAGCTAATACAAGACGTAGTCCTGTAACCGCAAACTCACGGCTAATAATAACAACAGCGATCCATGTCGCCACATAATGTAAATCCACAAGTGTGATTAATGCGGCAGATACCAACAATTTGTCTGCTAAAGGATCTAAAAACTTCCCTAAATTCGTCACAAGATCGTGTTTTCTTGCATAATGTCCATCAATCCAGTCAGTAGCTGAAGCAATGATGAAAATAATCGCTCCTACCAAATGCTGAATTGGTAAATCCACATTTCCAATTGAATAAGTTCCCCAATTAAAAGGAGCAAGCATAATCACTAGAAAAATTGGGATCAGGCAGATTCGAGATATTGTAATTTTATTTGGTAAATTCACAGCTATTCCTCCATCATGTCAAAAACATTTGTTCATTGCAAAAAAGTCATCGAAGCGATGACTATTATTGTGCTGGTTGTTCTGTCCCTAAGTTTTTAATCACCAATCTTTGATGATATTCTTTTTCTGGATCTAATGGGAAAGCAACAACTTGGCCATTCAGTTTAATTTCAACATTCGGTGCACTTCCAATGTTAAGGCGCACTTCTTTTTCTGTTGTTAAATCACGTTTTTCTGTCTGGCCTTCTTGTAACGTACCATTAAAAATAACATTTTCACCGTCATTTTTAATATCTACATAACTTGCACCTTTCGCTGTAATTTCTAGCTGTAATGCTTTATTATTATGAATTTCCAAAGTAGATACCTTTCCACTTGTTCCAACAACTTTAACTTCCTCTTGTGTTGAAGCTGGTGGCTCTTCTTTTTTTGGTTCTTCTTTTTTTGGTTCTTCTTTTTTAGGCTCTTCTTTTTTGTCTTCTTCCGCTTTTACTTTATCTTTCTTTTCATCAAGCGGAGAATTTTTTGCTTTCTCTACTTCTATTTGTTCACTTTTACTTTGTTTTACTTGTACATCATCTTTTCCAGTCAATGCTTGGAAAATAAACCAAACCGCAATCCCGACTGCTATCACTAACAATGCAATCAAAATCTTTGGCATATGATCTGCAATTGGAAGTGATACTGCTTTTTGCATTGTTTCTTGTGTTTTTTGGCCTTTTGATACTTGTGGTACATCATGAGATACTGATTGTGGTACTACGCTTTGATACTCTACCAACAATTCTTCCCCGTTCAAACCAACGGCGTCCGCATATTGTTTAATAAATGCACGTGCATAAAAAGCACCAGGCAATATACTGTAATCGCCCTCTTCAATCGTCACTAAATATCGTTTTTGAATTTTCGTAACTTCCTGTAGCTGATCAATAGACAAGCCTTTCGCTTCTCTTGCTTCCCTCAGCTTTTGTCCTAATTCCGTCACTGCTAACACCCCAATATTTCTTTAAAAGTCAAACATAGAGAAATTATTTTGCGTTCCTTGCTCAATTTCATCTACTAAATTATATTGAATTTCTTCATCATAATCGTTACGCAACTCAATAATATAATCAAAATCATCAAGTGTATATTCTGATTGACTCACAAATACATCTGGATGTTCGACAACCTTTGTTGCTGGTAATCTCATAATTTCACGAACAAGCTGCCAATGCCTTTCATTCGCACGCTTTGTTGAAACAATTCCATCTAATATAAAAATATTGTCGTCGCTATACTCATCTTCAATCAGTTGACTACGTACGGTTTGTTTAATGAGCGTTGATGAAACAAACAGCCAACGCTTATTTGCACAAACACTTGCAGCAACGATAGATTCTGTTTTCCCAACGCGAGGCATACCTCGAATCCCGATGAGTTTATGGCCCTCTTTTTTCATCAATTCTGCCATAAAATCAACCAGTAATCCTAATTCATCACGTACAAAACGGAATGTCTTTTTATCATCTGCATCTCGTTGTATGTACCTGCCGTGCCGAATTGCCAACCTATCTCGAAGCTTCGGCGGACGATATTTCGTTACCGTTATATTATCCATCGTATTCAAAATTGATTCAAGTCTAGAAATTTGCTCTTGATTATCACACATAAGCAACAGCCCACGTCGAGCATTATCTACACCGTTAATTGTGACAATATTAATGCCAAGCATACCGATTAACGAAGAAACGTCACCAAGCAAGCCAGGTCGGTTTTTATGTATTTCATATTCAAAATACCATTCAATCATTCAAGACCACTCCCCTTGCTTACTTTACACCTACGTACTATATTATATGATTTTACGTTAATAGGGAAGATAAATGTACAATCGAGTCACGGTATTTTCTATCGCTCAAAAAAAAGAGAGGATTTTCTCCTCTCTCTTTTACTTATGTTGTACAAATTTCACCATTAAATTCGCAATTGTATGCTGCTCTTGCTCATCAGCAACTTTCCAAAGCTCCGCTAAAAGCTTTTCTTGGTCATTGCGTGCCTGTACTTCATTTGCAAGATAATCTCCAACGCGGTATGCCATATCTGAAACAGTACCACCATCAAGACCTTTTCCTTGCGCTTGCTCTAGACGCTCTCCTAAAAAGCCTTTCCATTGTTCAAAGTTATCTAATACTGACATGTTTAAGCACCTCACTATTAAGTAATAGAATCATGCTTAATTTGTACAATTTCTTGCTTTTTATGTATTTATTTTTTATTTTAACAATGCCAACCACCGTTGACTCCAATAATTTGTCCTGTTATATAGGAAGAGTTCGGGGAAACAAGGAAAGAGACGGTTTTTGCAACCTCTTCTGGCACTCCTAATCGTCCAGCTGGAATTTCTTCCGCGATCCCTTTCTTATCCTCCTCTGAAAATACGCTTAACATTTCCGTTTCTATTGCTCCTGGAGCTACTGCATTTACACGTACACCACTTAAAGCAACTTCCTTTGCCAAGGCTTTGACATAAGAATTTTGTGCACCTTTTACCATAGAATATAGTACTTCACAAGAAGCCCCTATTTGCCCCCATATAGATGAAATGATAACGATATTTCCATAACGCATACGAATCATTGATGGAAGTGCAAATGACAGAAGTTTATATACACTTTTCACCTGCAATTCCACCATTTCATTCAATTGCTCATTTGTAACATCTGTCGCTAACCCAAATATACTTTTTCCAGCTGCATACACAATGACGTCAATTGGATGATGAATTTGTGCCCAAAGCTTTTCTGCACCATCTGGCGCTGCCAAATTCGCTTGGACTGGAATAATCGTACCAAACCGCAGCTCTAATTCTTTAACTTTCTCTTCACTTCGATTGTAATGAACATATACTGTATAACCATCTTCAATTAACTGTGTTGTAATTGCGGAGCCAATTCCTCCGCTTCCCCCAGTCACTAATGCAAACTTTTTCATGTCTTTCCTCTCTTGAATCCATTCGTTGTTCCATCAATATAGGAAAGGCCCATATTGATGACTTTATCCCGCATTAACGGGCAGTAATCCCCCCACATCAAAGTTATGCCAAAAACAAAAAAGTTAGGTGGGGGATAAACTGCCCGTAAAAGCCCGATTCGTTCAACTAATAATCATTGGAGGATGAAAAAATCCCCCCAATGATTAAAGTTTCACTTTATTTCTTCGGCAATACTTGGCAAACGCTTATTCTTTCTTCTGATAAGAGTGTTTTTGCTACTTCTTGCAAATCTCGAACCGTTAAGCTCTCTAAAGTCGAAAGTGCATCAAATAAACTAGAGCCATTGAAAGCATATCGTGTAAATTGATTTGCAATATATTCTGGCGAGTTGAGCGAGCGTAAAAAGCCACCAATTTTCTTTTTCTTTACACGTTCTAACGTTTCTTCGCTTAACTCATCATAATTTGTTTCCAGCAAAATACTGATTAAACGATTTGCTAACTCGTCGGGTTGTTTCGTGTCGCCCCCAACCATTGCAAAACCAAAATTACTTTCTTCCGTGTAATCATAAGCGAACGTATCATCAATTAAACCTTCATTATATAAAGACTCATAATGCGTAGAACCTTTTCCAAATAAATAATCTAAAAGCAGTGTCAATGCAATTTCCTGCTTTAAAAGTTCATCACCTTTTTGTTTTAGTTGATTTGCTTTCACACCAACTAAACATTTTGGAGTTTGAACAGGCATGGAAATGACCATTTTCCTCTCATTTACTTCTTCTGGTTCTTCTTCAAAAGAACGAACGATTTCTGGTTGGTTTTTATAATCTTTCTTCGCCTGATTTTCACGTACTAAATCCATTGTTTTTTCTGGATCAATTGCGCCTACAACAAACATCAGCATATTGCTCGGATGATAAAAAGTTTCGTAGCATTCATATAATAAGTCTTTTGTAATGTTGCTAATGGACTCAATCGTTCCAGCAATATCAATCTTAATCGGATGTTTGACAAATAAGCTATCGATTAAGCCGAAATATAAGCGCCAATCTGGATTATCTTGATACATTTGAATTTCTTGACCGATAATTCCTTTTTCCTTTTCAACGGTTTGTTCAGAGAAATAAGGTTCCTGTACGAAATTCAATAATGTATTTAAATTTGTTTCTACATTTGATGTACACGAAAACAAATAGGCCGTTCTCGTAAATGACGTAAACGCATTAGCAGAAGCCCCTTGTTTACTAAACAGTTGAAATGCATCATGATCTTCTTTCTCAAACAACTTATGCTCAAGGAAATGGGCGATTCCATCCGGTACTCGAATCATTTCTTCTTTTCCAAGTGGAACAAACGTATTATCCATAGAACCGTATTTTGTTGTAAATGTTGCAAATGTTTTATTAAAACCCTGTTTTGGTAGAATGTATACTTCTAATCCATTCGGAAGCTTTTCATAATAGAGTGTTTCTTTTAATTGTTCATAAACGATTTTTTCCATTTATTCTCCCTCCGTTCCGTGTAAAAAGTAAATGGTATCTAACTCAATGCTATTCGCAACTTTTACAACATCTTCTTTTGTAACACGTTCAATTCCCGTTAACCATTCCTCTACCGGGCGCGTACGTTCTGCAATGACACCATGATAAAGGAGCTCAACGAAACCGCGCGGTGTATCAATTGCTTCTAAAATTTGATTTTGAATCACGCTTTTTGTTTGTTTCATTTCCTCTTCTGAAAAATCACCATTTTGCATCGCTTTCATCTGCTCTTTAATGATCGTAACTGCTTTTTCATAATTTTTTGCTTCAATTCCAGACATAACAAAGAGGAGTCCTTTATGGCTTTCAAAGCGAGATGCTGCATAATATGCTAAACTGTTTTTTTCACGTACATTGACAAACAATTTCGAATGTGAAAAACCTCCAAATAAACCGTTGAACAACTGCAGTGCAAAATAATCTTCATCGCGGTACGTAATGTACGTGCGATATCCAATATTTAATTTACTTTGCTTTAATTCTTGTTTCTCCACTATTTCTTGTTCTTCATTATTCCTTTTATGAAGAAGGACATTTTTTTCTTTCGGCGCACGAGGCGAAATTGAAAAATATTTACCTACAAGATCAATTGCATCTTCTCCAATATCACCAATGATATATAAATCCATTTCATCTTCTGCTAACACTTTTTGATAATATTGATATAAAGTTTCACTGGCTATACTTGTTACGCGCTCCTTTTGTCCATTCGCACTTAAACGATATGGTTCCACTTTACACATTTCTTCTATTAATCGTTCATTTGCATAACGCATTTTATCATCATATGTAGCTTCAATTCGTTGCACAAGTGCCCTTTTCTCGCTTTCTACAATCGATTGCAGAAAGCCGTTTCCTTCTGTTGCCGGATGTAATACAATATCCGACAGCATTGCAAGTGCTTTTTCAAACAGCGGCGGTGCATCTTGTAAATACGTTTCATTTGCAATGTCTACATAAATAGAGATAATATGATCTTCCCCTTTTTTACTTACATCCACCGCTAGGGAAGAACCGTATAATTCCTCTAAATATTGACGAAGACGAATAACAGATGGTAGTTTTTCTGTTGCGCTTTGTAATACATATGGCAATAGCGCTCGCTCTGTCACCGTTTCCTCGTTTAAAGGTGCTTTTAAGCGAAATACAAAGGTATTCGTTTTATATTTGTCTGTTGGAATAATATGTACACGCAAACCACCTAGTTCATGCATTTGCTGTTCCATTAATTTCATTATATAGCCCTCCTTTACATATGTAGGAATATTCCTCTTCAATATACAGTTTTTAGAAAAGAAAAAGCAACTTTTCTTACCTTTTCACTTTATCCTACTATCACATCATCTCTTATAATGTAAGTATCGTATAAAAGGTATTTTACTGTATTAGACATATTGTATGTAAAAAAGCTCGCACTAATGTGCGAGCTTTTTACATCTTACTTTTTTATTACAAATACTTTTAACTGCAAGAGGTCTTTATCGTTTCCCTTTTTCATATGGCGTTCCAAGTGCTTTTGGAGCTTCTGAACGTCCTACAAAACCAACGAGTGCCAAAATCGTGAATACATATGGTAATATCGTTAAGAAAATACTTGGAATTTGATCTAATATAGGAATCGTACCACCTGTTACACCAAGAGATTGTGCAAAACCGAAAAACAGAGCAGCACCAAGAGCACCGAGCGGATTCCATTTACCAAAAATCATAGCTGCTAACGCTAAAAATCCTTGTCCTGTAATCGTTACACCTGAAAAGTTATTTGAGATCGACATTGCGAAGATGGCACCACCAACCCCAGCAAACATTCCTGAAATACAAACAGCGATATAACGCATTTTGTACACATTAATCCCCATTGTATCCGCCGCCATCGGATGCTCACCAACAGCACGCAGGCGAAGACCAAATGGAGTTTTATAAATAATGTACCAAACAACAAATGCTAAAATAATGGCAATATACGATGTTAATGGTACATTTGAGAAAAAGATTTTTCCGATGACCGGAATATCAGAAAGTCCTGGAACATCAATTTTTTCAATACGATATTGAATAAAATCAGTTTGTCCTTTTCCAAATATCTTCTTAATTGCAAAGACTGTTAAACCGAGCGCTAAAAAGTTAATGGCAACCCCACTTACCACTTGATCAGCACGGAATGTAATGGATGCAACCGCATGAAGAAGAGCAAATAGTCCACCGCCAATTGCAGCAAATATAAGTGCAATCCAAGGCGTCATCGGACCCCACGTATCACCCATTAACAAGGTTGTAACAATACCAACAAATGCACCAAATAACATTAACCCTTCTAATGCAATATTTACAACACCGGATTTTTCGCTAAACACTCCGCCGAGCGCTGTAAAGATAAGTGGTGCTGCCGTATATAACGTACCTGTCACAAGAATGGCTAAAATATCTAGGAAACTCATTTATTTCCCCTCCTTGCTCATGCGTGTAAGCGCCCACCGTAAAACATAACTACAAGCAACAAAGAAGATAATACATGCAATGATTACATTAATTAACTCAGACGGAACATCTGCTTCGAAGTTCATTTGTGGTGCTGCACTTTTTAAACCACCGAATAATAATGCTGCTAGTAAAATACCAAATGGATTATTTCCTCCAAGAAGTGCTACTGCGATTCCATCAAATCCAATTCCCGTAAACGAAGACATGGCCGTCATATTTTGGAATGTTCCAAGCCCTTCCATTGCACCGCCGATTCCTGCAAACGCGCCAGCAATTGTCATCGATAATATAACGTTACGAGATACTTTCATACCAGCATATTGAGAAGCATGTTGGTTAAATCCAACTGATTTCAATTCATATCCTAAAGTAGTTCGATCTAATAAGAACCACATGAGAATTGCAACTAGAATCGCAACTACAATTCCCCAGTGAAGACGAGATCCTTCCGTTAAAGAGGATAACCACTCAGATGATAAAGATGCGCTCGACTGTATATCATATGATTTCTCATTTGCTTCATGTAAAAAGCGTTTAATAAGGTCATATGTGACATAAAGTGCAATATAGTTCATCATAATAGTCACAATAACTTCATTAACCTTAAATTTTCCTTTCAAATATCCAGGAATAAAGCCCCAAAGTCCGCCAACAATTGCTGCAACTAGAATCGATAAGGGAATATGAAGAAATGCTGGTAATGAAACAGCATATCCAAACCAAACCGCTGCAAGCCAGCCCACTAATAGTTGGCCTTCAACACCGATATTAAATAGTCCAGTACGGAACGCAAATGCAACAGAAAGACCAGCTAAAACAAGTGGAATCATCGTACGAAGCGTTTCACCTAAAGCCTGCGGATTTCCAACCATACCTTCCCATAACGCTGTATAGCCGACAATTGGATCGTATCCACTGACTAACATGACAATGGCGCCAACAAGCAAACCAAAGATAACGGATAACACTGGAACTAAAATATTAATCGTTCGCTCCGTTAAAAATTTTTTAGCCATTTGTATTCACCTTCTCTTTCCCTGTTCCCCCAGCCATTAAAAGACCAAGCTGTTGCTCGTTCGTTTCTTTCGCATCAATAATCGCAACGATTTTCCCTTCATAAATAACAGCAACGCGGTCACTTACATTTAAAATTTCATCAAGTTCCAACGAAAGAAGAAGCACTGCTTTTCCTTTATCTCTCTGCTCAATTAATTTTTTATGAATGAATTCAATAGCTCCCACATCTAAACCACGTGTTGGCTGTGCTGCAATTAATAAATCTGGGTCACGATCTACTTCACGTGCAATAATTGCTTTTTGTTGGTTCCCACCAGATAATGCTCGAGCTAATGTTTGTTCACTTGGCGTACGCACATCAAACTGCTCAATAAGCGCTTTAGCTTTTGCTGTGATTTTAGCAAAATTCAAAACACCTTTATTAGAAAATGGATTTTTATAATATGTTTGTAAAACCATATTATCTCTTACTGAAAAATCGAGAACGAGACCATGTTTATGACGATCTTCCGGAATATGACCGATACCCTCTTCTGTAATCCGCCTAACAGGCCAATTTGTTATTTCCTTCTCTCTAATTGCAATAGAACCTGACTCAACTTTTCGTAAACCAGTAATCGCTTCTATTAGTTCACTTTGTCCATTGCCATCAATCCCTGCAATACCGATAATTTCTCCTGCACGAACAGTTAAGTCAAGCCCTTTTACAGCAGGCAATTGACGTGCATCATGAACCACAAGGTTTGCAATAGAAAGTACCTCTTCCTTAGGTTTGGCGTCTGACTTTTCTGTTTTAAAATTCACTTGACGTCCGACCATTAATTCTGCAAGTTTATGTTCATCTGTATGTGCAACGTCAACAGTTCCAATTCCTTTACCTTTACGAATAATCGTACAACGATCGCAAACTTCCATAATTTCTTTTAACTTATGTGTAATAAGAATGATAGATTTGCCTTCTTGCACAAGTTTTTTCATAATTTGAATCAGTTCATGAATTTCTTGAGGTGTCAATACAGCTGTTGGCTCATCAAAAATTAAAATATCCGCCCCACGATAGAGCGTTTTTAGTATTTCCACACGCTGCTGCATCCCAACAGAGATATCTTCAATTTTTGCATATGGATCCACCGCTAAACCGTATTGTTCAGATAACTTTTTAATTTCTTTTGCCGCTTCATCAATGGCAATCTTCCCTTTTTTCTTCGGTTCATTTCCTAGAATAATATTCTCTGTAACTGTAAAATTATGAACAAGCATAAAATGCTGATGCACCATCCCAATACCAAAGTCATTTGCAATATTAGGGTTTGTAATTTTTACAGATTTCCCTTTAATTTTAATTTCTCCCTGCTCCGGTTGATACAAACCAAATAGTACATTCATTAACGTTGATTTCCCTGCACCATTTTCTCCAAGTAAAGCATGTATTTCTCCCTGTTTTACTTGCAGCGTAATATTATCATTCGCTACAATTCCTGGGAATACTTTTGTAATATTATTCATCTCAATTACGTATTCCATATTGTTCCTCCTTTTAGCAGGGAACAGTCCCCTATTACACTCTATTAACAGCAACCTTAGTACACACTTTATATATGCAAAGGTTAGTTCTAAGAACTAACCTTTGCTATTTCTCTATAATTATTTTTTAAGAGAAGCTTCATATGTTTTGTACTCTTCTGGAGTAGCTGGTACTTTAATTTCACCATCTGTAATTTTCTTTTCAAACTCTTCCACTTTTGTTAAAATTTCTGGATTTACTTTTTTCACGTTATCAGTTGTTTTCGCAATACCAATACCGTCATCTTTTAAACCAAACTCTTCTATTTTTCCACCTTTTAACTTACCATCTTTTGCTTCTTGTGCTACTTTCTCAACCGCAATGTCAACACGTTTTACCATAGAAGTTAAAGTTACGTTTTCAGGCATACCTTCTTGATTTTGGTCACGGTCAACTCCGATTACCCAAACGTTTTCACCTTTTTTCTTACGGTTTTTTGCTTCTGTAAATACACCGTTACCAGTTGCACCAGAAGCATGATAAATTACGTCAATGCCTTGACCATACATTGCTGATGCTAATACAGAGCCTTTTTCCGGTTTATCAAATGCATCTGCATATTGCACTACAACTTCAATGTTAGGATTTACCGCTTTGGCACCAGCTTTAAATCCAGATTCAAACTTCTCAATTAATGGACTTTTTACTCCACCGATAAATCCAACTTTATTTGATTTCGTTGTCATTGCTGCTACAGCTCCAACAAGGAAAGAACCTTCATGGTCTTTAAATGTAATGCTTGTTACGTTTGGTTTTTCAACAACTGTATCTACAATCGCAAACTGTTGTTTTGGATATTGATCTGCTACTTTTTCAATTGAATCTTGCATTAAGAATCCAATACCGAATGTTACATTATAATTACTTTTCGCAAACTTTGTTAAGTTTGGAATATAGTCTGAATCCTTGCTTGATTGAAGGTAACGATATCCTTCATTTTTTTTCAAGTCGTTGTCTTTACCAAAACTCGTTAAACCTTCCCAAGCGGATTGGTTAAATGATTTATCATCTACGCCCCCAACGTCTGTAACCATACCAACTTTAAAGCTTGTATCTGCTTTTTTGTCACTTGCCTTATCCGAGTTGCCACATGCACCTAAAACTGCAGTTGCTGCTAAAGTTAATGATAATAAAATACCTGTTTTTTTCTTCATACTAGAAACCCCTCCTAATTTATATATCTATCTACTAATATGCCATTGTCCCCTTCTTCTTGCTGTCACCTCCCTAAAAAGGGACACATTACATACGCTTTCTTAATACGTGAAAGCTAAATTTATCTGCTCTAAAATAATTAATAGAATATAAGATTGCTTCGTCATTTTGATCATAGTGCATTTGCTTTAAAATAAGCAGCGCTGTTTCTGGTCCACATTGTAAAATCGGCGATATTTTTGGATGATAGCCCATCGGTTCAATATGTGCAACCGCATATGTAATACGTTTATGCGTGTTATTGTGTATGACTGTAAGAAGCGATTCCTCATTGTATTCCGATAAATTTGGTAATACTTCTTTTGCTAATTTATCAATGCAATAGACAACAGGTTCTCCGTCTGCTGTACGAACGCGTTCAATCATTAACGCCTCAAAGCCTTCTTCACTATTAAACTTTTCTTTTTCTTCTTCTGTTAAGCTCGTAGTAGATGATGATAAAAAGATTGTTCCCGGTGTTTTCCCCACACTAGTAATCATATCTGTAATACTTGAAAGCTGTTCAATTCCAGAAGAAAACAAAGGTTTTGCATTCACAAAAGTACCAACACCATGTCTACGAATGACAACATTTTCTTCTTCTAAAATACGTAATGCTTCACGTAAAGTAGCTCTACTTACGCCGAGTTCTTTCGCTAAATCAAATTCTGAAGGCAACTTCTGTTTCTCTTTATATGCCCCGCTTTTGATTTTTTCTTTAATATGGTCGATCACCCGTAAATATAAGTGTCGACTATCGGATTTGACTGACATAAGACTCCCCCGCATTCCAATTATTCGACCTCTGATGTAAGACTTCTGTTCTCTTTTTCCAACGGATCATATAGTATGAAGCGCCCTAAATTAAAATAGAAAATAATGATTTGTCGAATAAGTGTTAATAATTTTGTAAGGTGAAATTTTCTATCTTTATTTTATAAAAAAAACTTTGCACCCAACATTTCTCTTGTAGAGAAAAAGTTAGGCACAAAGATCCTTACATCCTTTGTTACACACTTTTCCCCTCATAGTCCAGCAATTCATGGTTGCTAGGTAGAAACTTATGGACCTTATTTCCAAGATTATATGAGGTACTGATTCTTTTCGAAGTAATCGTACCACTTGTCCCAATATGTGTCAACACAATTCGACACTTTTCCAAGATAAATATCGAACGTTTTCCAAACTAACCATAAAAGCATTCGTATTCTAAAGATATCCCTTTGAATGAAAGCCCTTTCTTTCTAGGTGACTATAGTATATAACAAAATTCCCATATAAAAAAGCCCAATTGTATAAACAATTGGGCTTTTTTATTAAGAACTTTTTTCTTGTATATCTGTAATCAATACTTCTCTTGGCTTGCTACCTTCGTATGGTCCAACTACACCGTTCATCTCCATCGCATCAATGAGGCGTGCCGCACGTGTATATCCAACTCGGAATCTACGCTGCAACATAGAAACAGACGCCGTTTGCATTTCTACAACAAGTTGAACTGCTTCATCATATAAACTATCTTCTACTTCTCGCTTTGTATCTGGTACATCTTGTGGAATCATATCTTCTTGATATTGTGCTTTTTGCTGTGCAACAACGTATTCCACTACTCTTTCTACTTCATCATCTGATAAAAATGCACCTTGTACGCGAACTGGTTTTGAAGCACCGATTGGTATAAATAACATATCTCCGCGTCCTAATAGTTTTTCTGCGCCTCCGCCATCAAGAATCGTCCGAGAATCAGTTTGCGAAGAAACCGCAAAGGCAATACGAGATGGAATATTCGCTTTAATAACACCGGTAATAACGTCAACAGACGGACGCTGCGTCGCAATAATTAAATGAATGCCAGCAGCACGTGCCATTTGCGCAAGACGCATAATTGCATCTTCTACATCAGAAGAGGCGACCATCATTAAATCTGCTAACTCGTCCACAATAACAACAATGTATGGAAGCTCTGGCTGTTTTGCTTCTGATTGATCATTATGGTTTCTAACGTATTCGTTATACCCTTCAATATTACGCGTACCACTATGAGCAAACAATTCATAGCGACGCTCCATTTCACTGACAACTTTTTTCAGTGCTTGTGATGCTTTCTTTGGATCCGTTACAACGGGCGTTAATAAATGTGGGACACCATTATACACATTTAACTCTACCATTTTCGGATCAATCATCATCAATTTTACTTCATGCGGTTTTGCGCGCATTAAAATACTAACGATAATGCCATTGATACATACACTTTTTCCGCTACCAGTTGCTCCAGCTACTAATAGATGGGGCATTTTATTTAAACGCGCTAACACGGCTTCACCGGTAATATCACGACCAAGACCAATTAATAGCTTTTCTTCTGGATGATTGTTTGCTTTCGAATCCAGTACTTCTCTAAGTGTTACCATCGCAACTTCTGAATTCGGTACTTCAATCCCCACTGCTGATTTCCCGGGAATTGGTGCTTCAATTCGAATATCTTTTGCAGCTAACGCAAGGGCTAAATCATCACTTAAACTTACAATTTTACTTACTTTAACCCCCATATCGGGATAAACCTCATATTTCGTAACCGCAGGACCTTTATGCACTTTCGTTACTTTTGCTTTTACACCAAAACTTTGGAATGTGCGTTCCAACTTACGGGCATTTTCATAAATTTTCTCATTCTCATTTGAAACTTGTTTATTTTTTGGAAACTTCAATATGTCTAAAGATGGGAGCTTATAATCTTTATTTTCCACATTTGCAAATTGCATCGGTGGTGCTTTTATTTCCCCTTCAAGAGACTCAACAATTTTTTCTCCTCTTTTTTTCTGCGGTTGCTCTTTTTGTACAGGAGGAATTTCTTCCTCCACCATATGCGACGGAGCAATTAAATTGTTTTCATTTTTGTTATCCTTATCTTTCTCTTCACTTACAGGATAATTCTCTGTAAAATTCGAAATAATAGGTGGTCCGATTTCTATTTCTTCTATCGGCTCATCAATTTCTTCTTGAACGTCTTGACGTGCACTATGCGTACGCCTTGCTGTTTTTTTCTTTTCTGTTTGCTCAGCAGCACGTTTCGTTCTCCAGTCCTTATAATCTCCCTGCATGTCTTGAAACTGACTTCGTAATATCCGGCCAATCGGAGCGAGTACTTCTCCGATATGTTTGTTCGTAATACAAAGTATACCAAGAATAACAAGAATAATACCGACGATATAGGCCCCTACTTCATCAAATAAAAAGTAACATGTTGCAAACATAAGGGCACCAAACATACCACCGCCTAGATGAACAGATTCTACACCTTTTTTCATCTCATAAAAAAATAAATCTTTCGTACTAACAATCACAGATGCATTTTCTACTGTTCCCTCTTTTGAGAGAAGGTTAAATAATGTAATATGACTAAACATTAATATTGCTAATATAATTAAATATACACCAATTAATCGCTTATTTAATAATGTTGGCCATGCTCGTTTTATGACAAATGCAATTGATAACGCAATTACACCTAGCACGCCAATTATGTACCATTCTCCAAAGAAAAAGCGAAAAAATAACACAAACGCTTTACCTACAACACCTAGCTGTAAAATTGTAATAATTGAAAGTGCAAAAAGAGTCAAACCGACGATTTCATAATACAAAGTTGGTTTTATCGTACGTCTTGCTTTTGCTTTCGTCCCTCTTTGCTTTTGTTTTGCCATTTCTTCACCTCAAATTCCTAAATAAAGTAAAACTTTCGTTCATAGAAAATTTTCTCTATATATCGTTCGCTACATCAATCTGATCTTTCCAAACAGCCTTTCACCATCTATTTCTCATACTTCTTTTGAAATGCAAAATAGACAGAAGAAAGCAGCCTAATCATGGCTGCTCAACCGTCTTGTTTTTTATATTATACCATAGCCTCTGAACAAAATCCTGCTTTTTACTAAAAGTACGTGTTCAAAAAGGAGGATAAAGAGAGCCAAGCAGTTCGAGGCACGGAAGCCAGGAGGATACGGAGTGTAGCTGGAACTACATGAGTACCGGACTGGCGACGTAACGAAGAAATGCGACAGCTATCTTTACCGGACTTTTTGAGCTTCCTCTAGTACGTGTTCAAAAAGGAGGAGATAAAGAGAGCCGAGCAGTTCGAGGCACGGAAGCCAGGAGGATACGAAGTGTAGATGGAACTACATGAGTACCGGACTGGCGACGTAACGAAGAAATGCTACAGCTATCTTTACTGGACTTTTTGAACATCCTCTAAAAGGTTATTTTCTGTCCAGGCTCAAATTGTAAATAATGAGAGGGATTCGTACTTAGTACACGAACAATAGAATAATGCTGTCCACTTTCTTCGGTCACGACCATCTCTATACCATTTACATTCACTATTTTTTGCTGCGCACACTGCGAATAGTCGGCCGGATAAACAAGTTGCTCTGGCATAATTGTATATAAAATCATTGTAGCAACTTCCCTTCCTGATTCATCTCTGCTCGCATATCTATTAATTCATTTAATTTCCGAACCGCATGCCCAATACCACCGACATCATCTATTAAACCATACTTCACTGCATCTATCCCAATAACATTTGTCCCAATATCGCGTGTTAAGTTACCCTTCGCAAACATAAGCTCTTTAAAACGATCTTCCGTCACTTTTGAGTGTTTTGTTACAAACCTGATAACGCGTTCTTGCATTTTATCCAGATACTCAAATGTTTGCGGCACACCAATGACAAGACCCGTCAGACGAATTGGATGAATTGTCATTGTAGCAGTTTCTGCAATAAACGAATAATCTGTTGATACCGCAATTGGTACACCAATCGAATGCCCTCCACCTAAAACAAGAGATACAGTTGGCTTTGAGAGCGAAGCCACCATTTCGGAAATCGCTAAGCCTGCTTCTACATCGCCACCTACTGTATTAAGCAATAAAAGCAAACCTTCAATTTTTGGGTTTTGTTCAATCGCTACAATTTGTGGTATCACATGTTCGTATTTGGTTGTCTTATTTTGTGGTGGTAACTGGACATGCCCTTCAACTTGTCCAACGATTGTTAAACAATGAATGCGCGACTCGTTCATTTGTGGAACATTCGTTTGACCAAGCTGTTGAATTTTTTCTAACACTGATGCCTCTTTCGCATCAGGCTCTTTCTCTTCATTTGTGAAACCATCACGTTCTGTCATATCGCATCCCCTTTCGCTCGTATACAACTATTATCTCTTAAGTTATAAATTTCATTCGATAGAGGAGAAAAAGAAAAAGCCGCCCGTAAAGGCAGCTTTCATTACACTTCCATAATAATTGGTAAAATCATCGGCTTTCTCTTCGTTTCTTCATATAGGAATTGACCTAACAGTTCACGAATATTTTGTTTTAGCATAGACCATTCAATTGAATATTCTTTAATCGATTGTTCTACAATTGTACGTACAATATCTGTAGATCTTTCAATTAATGCTTCAGATTCACGAACATAGACAAAACCTCGTGAAATAATTTCTGGTCCAGAGACTATTTTTTTCTCATCTTTTCCAAGCGTTACTACCACTACTAAAATTCCGTCTTGTGATAGCATTTTCCGATCGCGCAAGACGATATTTCCAACATCGCCTACCCCTAATCCATCAATCAGAACATTGCCCGCTTGCACCTTACCAGCTGGCTTTGCTTCTTCACCTTCAAATGCAATTACATCGCCTTTTTCTACGATAAAGATGTTTTCTTTTAAGACGCCCACATCTTCCGCCAAATATGCATGTGCTTTTTGCATGCGAAATTCACCATGTACGGGTATAAAATATTTCGGTTTCATTAAATTCAACATTAATTTAAGCTCTTCCTGACTACCATGACCAGAAACATGCACTTTTCTTTCTCCATAATATATAACTTCTGCACCAGCTCTAAATAGTAAATCAATAATTCTAGATACTGATATTTCATTTCCTGGAATTGGAGAAGCTGCAATAATAACTGTATCACCTTTACGAATAGAAATTTGTTTATGAGCTTGCTTCGCCATACGTGAAAGGGCTGCCATTGGTTCCCCTTGACTACCAGTCGTTAATATCGCTACCTTTTTCTCAGGGAAATTATCAACCTCTTGCAATGAAATGACCATGCCATCTGGAACTTCTAAATAGCCAAGACGTCTCGCAATATCCACTACTTTCACCATACTGCGACCAACAACGGCTACTTTACGCCCAGTTTCGGCAGCTGCATCAAATACTTGTTGAATGCGATGTACGTTAGATGCAAAAGAAGCAACGATAATGCGTCCTTCTGCATTATAAAATACTTTTGAAATCTCTACGCCAACTTCTTTTTCAGATCCTGTATAACCAGGACGTTCAGCATTTGTACTATCAGATAATAAACAAAGAACACCTTCATTTCCGATTTGTGCCATCTTTCCAAGATCTGCCCCATTGTTGCCAATTGGTGTTTGGTCAAATTTAAAATCTCCTGTATACACAATAGCACCTTGTGATGTATGGAAGCACACACCAACTGAATCCGGAATACTATGCGTTGTTCCGAAAAATGAAACCGTTGTCGTATTAAATTCCACTGTAGAATTCGAATCAATTGTTTTTAAGTCTACACGCCCCAGCATTCCTGCTTCACCAAGTTTTTCTTGTATAAGACCTAATGTTAACTTTGTTCCGTACACAGGAATAGATAGTTTTCGTAAGACATAAACAATACCGCCAATATGATCTTCATGTCCATGTGTGATAAATAGGCCTTTTACTCGATCTTGATTTTCTACTAAATATGTAATGTCTGGAATAACAATATCAATGCCAAACATTTCATCTCCCGGGAACATTAATCCTGCATCTACGATAAAAATTTCAGAATCAATTTCCACACAATACATATTTTTCCCGATTTCACCTACGCCACCGAGCGCAAATACTTTTATAGCATCAATCTCTTTTCTCTTCATGTTGTTGCCTGGTTTAAAAATCTTGCAAACACTGATTTCACTAAAATCGTAGAGACACCAGGGGAAACTCTACAACCACCATATTTTCACCGTCCAAGACGAATGTCCTTACCGTTATGCGATATCATGTTCTTTTTTGTTTTTAAACCAGGTTTCACCTCTCTTTCATTATATAAATCAAATATCTTATGCGATATGATATAGAAATTCCATTAAACCTTAATTTTTCCAATTTTGCTAAGCATACCCGTACTAAGCTACTTAGCCATATTATAACTGATACAAGAAATAGAACACAAGTTAAATTGTGAGAAAGAGAAAAGAAGCATCTAAATTCCATATGAAGTAAAACTTCCATCGGTGAGGTTTTTTTCCCTCCTTCATCTAACTTCTTTCACGCTGGAAAACGTTAAGGTAGTGGTCTTATTACCTATTTGTAATGGGAAATAAGAGATGTTATTTATATTGATATAAGGAAATAATTGAGGAAAAGAAAAGTGGCTTAGTTTTTTACTAAGCCACTTTCTCATTAGCGAGGAATCGCCTGCATTACACCATGTAATGTTATTCGTTCTTCTTCTGTTAATGGAAGAAGAGGTAAACGAACAGATCCTACGTCCAATCCAAGCATTTGTAACGCTGTTTTTACTGGTGTTGGGCTTGGTGCCATAAATAGGGCATTCGTTACTCTTACAAGTAATTGATGCAATTTCTGTGCTTTTTTGAAATCTCCAGCTTGAAATGCAGCAATCATTTCTTGCATTTCATTTCCGATCACATGAGATGCAACAGAGATAATACCATTTGCCCCAACCGCCATTGCTGGTAACGTTAAACCATCATCACCGCTGTATACAGCAAAGTCGTCCGCTGTTTTTTCAATAATTTCTGTCATCGTTAATACATCGCCGCCAGCATCTTTAATTGCAACAATGTTTGGTATGTGTGATAAACGAACAACTGTATCAACGGAGATTTGTACAATAGATCGTCCTGGAACATTGTATAGCATAACCGGAAGTACTGTACTTTCAGCAATTGTTTTAAAATGCTGATACATTCCTTCTTGACTCGGTTTATTATAATACGGTGCAACTAGCATAATTGCATCGACACCAACTTCTGTTGCTTTTTTCGTTAATTCAATAGAAGCATGTGTATTATTGCTACCTGTTCCAGCAATTACGGGCACCCTTTTCTCGACAACAGATACAACATGGCGATATAACGCTACTTTTTCTTCTGATGATAATGTAGGAGACTCTCCAGTCGTTCCTCCTACAACGATTGCTGTTGTACCGTTATCAATTAAATAATTTACCAGTTTTGTTGTCTTTGCAAAGTCGATATTTCCATTCTTATCAAACGGTGTCACCATCGCCGTCGCAATTGTTCCAAAATCTAGCATAGTCTCACTCCTTATTGTTCCAGTTGCTTTTCTTTTGAAAGCTCAAATGCACTATGTAATGCATTAACAGCTTCCACTAAATCTGTTTCTTTTACAAGCACCCAAATTGTCGTATGACTATCTGCTGATTGTAAAATTTGAATCCCTCTTTCAGCTAAAGCTGTGACGATTTTAGCGGTAACCCCTGGGTAACCAGCCATCCCAGCTCCCACAATGGATACTTTCGCACAGTGCTCTGTCACAATTGGATCATATCCAAGTTTTTGAAGAAGTTCAACAGCACGGTTCGATACATTGTCCTTCACTGTATATGCCACACCTGTAGGTGAAATATTAATTAAATCTACACTAATTCCTTCATTCGCCATCTCTTTAAAAACGTGCTTTTGCAGATCATACGATCCTTCTTTTGCAAGTACTTTAATTTGCGTCACATTTGATACATGGGCGATTCCTGTAACAGGCCGTTCTTCTACGTCACGGCCCTTTGTAGCGCCATCGTATGCCGCAATAAGTGTACCTTCACTATCAGAGTACGTAGAACGCACACGAAGTGGTACCTTTGCGTGCATTGCAATTTCAACTGCCCGCGGATGAACAACTTTTGCACCTTGGTAAGCCATATTACAAATTTCATTGTATGTTACGTTTTGAAGATGACGTGCATCTTTCACAATACGCGGATCAGCAGTCATTACACCTTCTACATCTGTAAAAATATCGATATATTCAGCGTGAAGCGCAACACCTAAAGCTGAAGCTGAAGTGTCACTTCCACCACGCCCAAGTGTTGTCGTATCGCCATTTTTTGTTTGTCCTTGAAAACCTGTAACAACAACAACGTCTACTTCTTGTAATTCCGCTAGAATACGATCGCAATTCATTTCAATGATTTTTGCATTCGTAAAGTCATTGTTCGTTACAAAACCAGCTTGTGCACCATTTAATGCTGCTGCTTTTAATCCATTTTCATTTAACATATTAGAAAAGACGATTGCTGAAATTAATTCGCCACATGATAGCAATAAATCTTGTTCACGTTTTGAAATGTTAGATTCAGTTTGTTTAACAAGACCTAATAGCGTATCCGTTGCATATGGTTCGCCTTTACGTCCCATAGCTGATACAACCGCAACTACTTTATAACCAGCGTCTAATGATTTTTTAATGTGGTGAAGTGCATGCTTACGTCCGTTTTCATCACGCACAGATGTACCACCAAATTTTTGAACAATAATTTTCATTTTTTGCACCTTCTTTTAGCCGTTTACACTAATTGTAATTTTACTAATCGTTCTGCAATTTGAACAGAGTTCCATGCAGCACCTTTTAATAAGTTATCAGATACGACCCAAAGATGGAATCCCTTATTGTTATTTAAATCTTTGCGAATACGTCCAACGAATACTTCGTTTTTGCCTACTGCCGTAGATGGCATTGGATATAACTGTTCTGCCGGATTATCTTGCAGTACAATTCCTTCTGCATTCGCAAGCAAGTTTTTCATTTCTTCTACTGTTACACCTTCTTTTTCAACTTCAATGTAAACAGATTCAGAATGACCTGATACAACAGGTAAACGTACGCATGTTGCTGCTACTTCCAACTCTGGCATATGCATGATTTTTTTCGTTTCATTAATCATTTTCATTTCTTCGAATGTAAAGCCATTATCTTGAAACTTATCAATTTGTGGGATTGCATTAAAAGCAATTTGATAATGTTTTTCGTCACCTGATACAGGTAAAACATTTGCTTTTGCTTCTTCCCCATTTAAGATTGCTTGTGATTGTTCATGAAGCTCTTCAATTGCAGCAGCACCTGCACCTGACACAGCTTGGTATGTGGAAACGATTACTCGTTTTAAACCAAATTGCTGACGAATTGGCTCAAGAGCGACTACCATTTGAATTGTAGAACAGTTTGGATTCGCAATGATACCATTGTGCTCCTTTAAGTCCTTTTCATTCACTTCGGGTACAACAAGCGGCACATTTTCCGTCATACGGAATGCACTTGTATTATCAACAACAATTGCACCACGTTTTGCTGCTTCTGGTGCTAATTGTTTAGATACAGATCCACCTGCACTAAAGAGTGCAATATTCACTCCTTCAAAGCTTTCAGGAGTTGCTTCTTGTACTGTGAATTCTTCTCCCTTAAATACAAGTTTCTTACCTGCAGAACGTTTAGATGAAAGTAACGTTAACTTTCCAATTGGAAAATCACGTTTCTCTAAAGTATTTAACATTTGTTCACCAACTGCGCCGGTTGCTCCAACTACAGCGACATGAAAAGATTTTTTCTTTTCCATCACTATGCCCCTTTCTAGATACCAATCCTTCTATACTTAGAATGAGAAGGAGTATAGAATACTCCTTCTCATTCTTAATATCATTAATTTTATCATATTCTGCGATAAGAATGATGATTTCACAAAAAATTGTCTGTTTTTTTTCGTTTTTTAATTCATATATCTGAATTTTTCTACAACTACAGGTTGTAGTTGTTTTCCCTCCATCGCTTCTACAATTGTATCTTGAAGAAGTTCCATACGTGCTACCATTGAATTTGGTTTTTTCTCTGGTGCATCTTGCCCAAATGGTACAAAATAAATATCTTTCGTGGCCATAAGACGCATGAGATTCACACCATTTAGTCCAAGTGCATCATTTGTGGAAACAGCTAACACAACTGGCTTTCCATTTCGAAGTGTTGCCTTTGCTGCCATTAATACTGGCGAATCTGTCATTGCATTTGCAAATTTACTCATTGAATTTCCTGTTAACGGGGCAATAATCATGCAATCCAAGGGGATTTTCGGACCAAGTGGCTCTGCTGCTACAATCGAATTAATCACCTTATTTCCTGTTATCGCTTCGATTTTTTCAATCCACTCTGCTCCTTCACCAAATCTTGTATTTGTCGTTTGCAACGTATATGATACAACAGGCAATACTTCTGCTCCTTCGGCGACGATTTTCTCTACATACGGCATTACTTCGGCGTACGTACAATGAGACCCTGTAAATCCAAATCCAATTCGTTTGCCGTTTAAACTCATTTTCCATTCCCCTTTCTTGCTTCCATATCGGTCAATAATAGTTGAGAAAGAACATTCGCTAAGATTTGTCCTGCCGTTTTTGGCGCAACGATTCCTGGAAGACCAGGTGCCAACAACGCTTTAACCCCTCTCTTTTCTGCATAACGAAAGTCTGTTCCACCAGGTTTAGATGCTAAATCAATAATTAGGGTATGAGCTGGCATACGTGAAATCGCATTTGCAGTTACAACAAGATGTGGAATCGTATTAATTACAATATCAACATCACACACTTCTTTCTCAATATCCTTCATCTGAAACGGAGAAAACATCATTTCCGAAATACGAGCAATATGTTCTGAACGCCGCGCCCCTACTTTGACATGAGCTCCTAACGCTTGAAAAGCTCTTGCTACACTCATTCCCGTTCTACCAAAGCCTAAAACCATTACATTCGACCCATGAATGGTATAATCTGTATGTTGAATGACCATCATTATCGTTCCTTCTACCGTTGGAATAGAATTGTAGATAGCCACATCATCACGGTCGAATAATTTCACAAGCTTTCGATTCGTAGCAGAGACAATATCCTCTAAATGCGAAGTTCCAATACCTGAATATATAGTAAAATTTGCTGGTGTTTTTTCAATCTGGTCTTTCGTAATAGAAACTTTTTCATTTGAAAAAATAGTATCTACTTCCCCTTTTGCATTTGTTCCAGCCACCGGTAAAATAATTGCATCTAAAGAAGTGAAATCTAGATTTTGCATACTCTCTTTTGCTGCCCCTGTAAAACCATGATCCAGTTGATCAAATCCTATCAATGAAAGTTTCGCATCCAGTTCAACCAGCTTCCGAATCACTTCAAGCTGTCTTGCATCTCCACCTATGACAGCAATGTGCATCTCAGTCAACATTCCCTACTTCACCTTCTTTTTCTTTCATTTATAAGAAAAGCGCCTACTTTTTCTTTTTCCTCCACATCATATGTAATGTACGAGTCAGAGGTGATTGAAAAGCAAAAAGCATACACCATTTCCAAATATCTATCCTTCTATAAAGTGAAACTTTTTTCAGTGGAGGTTTTCTTCATCCCCCACTGAGAATTTGTTCTCACCAATCGGGCTTTTACGGGCAGTTATCCCCCACCTATCTTCTTTGTTTCTCTCTGAATCTTGAGGTGGGGATCTTACCGCCCACAAATAGCGGGATAAAGTGGGATTCTCCTCCAGTCGCGACCTTCATTCTTGCCTAACTTCTACGCCTTCTCTGTATTTTGAGTTGAGGATACGACTACCTGTTAAAACAGAATAAAAAAAAGACAACCAAAACGGTTATCTTTCACTGTGAACTTGAATGATTTGCAAGATCAAAAATAATCATATCATGCCCAACTTTTTTAATTCGGCTCCATTCTACACGTATTTCCTGCTGTTCTCTTTTAAATCCACCCCATTTTCCCACCGGTATGATGAGAGCTTGGATTTTTCCATCTTTCTCGTTTATTTCTAAATCAGCGTGGCCTAAAACTCCCATTTTTTCTGCGCGTTCTAAATCCACAATTTCTTTTCCACTTAATTCACTTAAACGCATATCATTCTCTCCTTTACAATCATCTATAAAATAATATCTCAAATTCCACTCTATAATAACTACGTATTCTGCATGTCTTTAAAAAATACCAAGAAAATTGAATGAACTTCCATTACCAGAAGTCTTTGATGTTTGTAACAGGTTTACCAAAAAAAAATAGCCGTATCTCATTATAATGAGATACGGCTATTTTTATCTAACAGGTAGTGTTCAACTAACTATTAACGGGAGATGAAACCCCACTAATGGAAGTTTCACTTTATTTCATTCCTTTTGGAAGCTCACCAGTTGGACTAATGAGCGCTGCAGAAAATTCGTTTGTAAACATGTTACGAATCAATTCGTCTACATTCGTTTTTGTAACAAGGTTCACGCTTTCAATAATTTCATCAAGCGAACGATGTTTTTTCAACAGTAATTCATTTTTTCCATTACGGCTCATACGGCTATTCGTACTTTCTAAGCTTAACATAAGGTTGCCTTTAAGCTGCTCTTTACTATTAACCAATTCTTTTTCTGTAATACCTGTATTTTTCAATGTTTCTAATGTTTCCTGCATTGTTTCATATAAAGTATCTAATTGTTGACTTCCTGTTCCGCCGTAAAGCGTTAACATCCCTGTATCTTCATAAGAAGAATGGTAAGAGAATACGGAATACGCTAAGCCACGTTGCTCACGCACTTCTTGGAATAAACGGCTACTCATGCTACCGCCTAATACATTATTTAATACGATTAAGTTATAAATATCCTCATGACCCATTTGCAGTCCTTGGAAACCTAAACATAAATGAGCTTGCTCCGTTTCCTTTTTACGGGCTACTTTATTAAAATGGAAAGTTGGACTATGTACTTGTTCACGATTTGTTGTTCCTTCATAATTCCCAAAATATTGTTCCACTGTTTGAACAAATGTTTCATCAATATTCCCAGCAATCGAAACGACGACATTTTCAGGTGTATAATGATCTTTTATATATTGACGAAGCGTATCTCCTGTAAATGTCTCAAGTGTTTCTTCTGTTCCTAAAATGGGATATCCAAGTGGATGTGTTTCATACGTCGCTTTCGTTAACATATCATGTACGATGTCATCTGGTGTATCTTCATACATTTTAATTTCTTCAAATACAACATTCTTCTCTTTTTTTAATTCTTCTTCATCGAATGTTGAGTTAAAGAACATATCTGCTAAAACATCTAGCGCATAGTTCGCATGCTCATCAAGCACTTTTGCGTAGTAACATGTATATTCTTTTGAAGTAAATGCATTCACTTGACCACCTATGCTATCAAATGATTCTGCAATTTCTCTCGCACTGCGTGTCTCTGTCCCTTTAAAAAACATGTGCTCCAAAAAGTGAGAAACTCCATTGTTTTTTTCATTTTCATTTCTCGATCCCGCATGAATCCATATTCCAATTGCAACAGATCTTACAGTTGGAATATTCTCCATTACAATTCTTACTCCATTTTTACAAGTATATTTTTTAATCAAAAACCTTCCTCCTAATGCCAGTTTCTCTATAAAAATTTTCTATTGTTTAATGATAACAAGTTTAAAGACGAATGTCATGCAAATGTATTTAATCGATTCGCTTTTCATCTAGTAATTCTGTAATATTTCCTACTTTATAACCTTGTTCTTTCAACTGTGAAATCATCGTATCTAATGCGTGTGCTGTTGATGACGTAGGATGCATGAGCACAATTGCACCTGGATGCACTTTACTCATAACACGCTGCAATAGCACTTGTGGTTCCGGTCGTTTCCAATCAATCGTGTCAACTGTCCACATAATCGTTCCCATTCGCAAATTAGCAGCCGATTGAACAACTTCTTCACGAAAACTTCCGCTTGGAGGTGCAAACCAACGTACTTTTTGATTCGTTACCGCCTCAATAATTTGATTTGTTTTCTGTAATTGCTCATGTATCGCTCCTGCAGATAGCGTTTTCATATCAGGATGTGTATAGGAGTGATTTCCTACCTCTTGCTTTGCATCCACAATCATTTTCGCAAACCTTAAATTTTCTTTCACCCAACGACCTTCCAAAAAGAAAGTTGCCTTTACACCATGTTTTTGTAGTGTCTCTAATATACGAGGAAGATACTCATTTCCCCAAGCAACATTTATCGTTAAACCCACCATTTTTTTATGTGGATGCCCCCGATAAATGGGAGAGGGTGATAAATCTGCTAAGTGTGTGTATGGTGAAACCTCCCGATATACAAGTTGTTTTTCGTCAAATTCACCGACCTTCTTCATATTTTGATATGATGCCTCAATATCAACCTCTTTACCATTATATCCCGGTGTTGCTTTCCAAATCTTATCAATGACTGCATTTTGCGGGGCAATTCTATACTGTTTCGCTTGTTTCTGAATTTCTTCGTAAAGATGGTCTTTTGCAAATACCACATATGAACATGGTCCCATACAGAATAATAATATAGATATAGATAAAAATATACGAATTCTCATGTAAACCCTCCCATTAACTATACAAAAAGAAATAATCCATTTTCTTCTTATTGTTGTTAATTTGAGCGTTCTCAGTAAAACTATACCTCATTCCCTACAAAAATCTCTCCATCTAATGTTTTTATATAATAAAAAAAAGCCAGGATTCCTGGCTTTTTCACTTATTTTTGCTCTTGCTCATTTTCTTGTTTTGAGGCTTCTTCTTTTGCAGCTTCTTTTTCTTGCTCTTCTTTAAGCAATACTTTTCTAGACAAGTTTACACGACCTTGTTTGTCAATCTCGATAACTTTTACTGAAATCTCATCACCGATTTTCACAACGTCTTCTACTTTGCCTACACGTTCAAGTGCAAGTTCAGAAATATGGACAAGACCATCTTTACCACTGAATAATCCAACGAAAGCACCGAATTTTTCAACGCGTTTTACTTTTCCTAAGTAAATTTCGCCTACTTGTACTTCACGAACAATATCTTCAATGATTTTCTTCGCCTTTTCATTCATCTCTTGATCAATAGAAGAAATAAAGACTGTACCATCTTGTTCAATATCAATTTTCACGCCAGTTTCTTCAATAATTTTGTTAATTTGCTTACCGCTCGGTCCAATAACATCACGGATTTTGTCCGGATTAATTGTCATTGTAATAATTTTCGGAGCATACGCAGATAACTCTTTACGAGGCTCGGCAATAGCAGATAACATATGATCTAGAATGTGCATGCGGCCAACTTTTGCTTGTTGCAATGCTTCCTCTAAAATTTCACGAGATAAACCAGCAATTTTAATATCCATTTGTAGCGCTGTTACACCTTGAGCTGTACCTGCTACTTTAAAGTCCATATCACCTAAGTGATCTTCCATACCTTGGATATCAGTTAAAATTGTGTAGTGCTCACCAGACTTCACAAGTCCCATTGCAATACCAGCAACTGGTGCTTTAAGCGGAACACCTGCATCCATCATCGCTAACGTACTTCCACAAATACTTGCTTGTGAAGTAGAACCATTTGATTCTAATACTTCTGATACAAGACGAACTGTATACGGGAAGTCTTGCTCGGATGGAATAACTGGTTCAAGCGCACGTTCACCTAATGCACCGTGACCAATTTCACGACGACCAGGTCCACGCATTGGTCTTGTTTCTCCAACACTAAAGGACGGGAAGTTATAGTGATGCATAAAACGTTTTGATTCCTCTACACCAAGACCGTCTAAAATTTGCACATCGCCTAATGCACCTAACGTACAAATACTAAGCGCTTGTGTTTGTCCACGTGTAAATAAACCAGAACCGTGCGTACGAGATAAAATTCCTACCTCTGATGCTAAAGGACGGATTTCGTCACCTTTACGTCCATCTGGGCGGATTTTTTCAACTGTAATAAGACGACGTACTTCTTCTTTTACAATTTTATATAAAATCTCATTTACTTGTCCTAATGTTTCTCCATCAGCTTCATTTGCTTCATAGTGCTCAATCACACGCTTTTTCACTTCGTTAATTGCATCTTCACGTGCATGTTTTTCATATACTTGAATCGCAGCATGCATATCTTTCTCTGCCATTTCACGTACATTTTGATTGATTACAGCATCTACTTCATATAATTTCACTTCTGTTTTTTCTTTACCAACTGCTTGTACAATCTCTTCTTGGAAAGCAACTAGACGTTTAATCTCATCATGACCGAACATAATCGCTTCTAACATTATTTCTTCAGGTACTTGATCAGCTCCTGCTTCTACCATGTTAATTGCATCTTTTGTTCCAGCTACAACAAGGTGAATATCACTTTGTTCTTGTTGTGCTACTGTTGGGTTAATAACAAATTTTCCGTCAATACGACCAACTGTCGCGCCAGCAATCGGACCTTCAAATGGCACATCTGAAATCGATAACGCTAAAGAAGAACCAAGCATAGCTGCCATTTCAGAAGAACAATCTTGGTCCACACTCATAACGATGCTGACAACTTGCACTTCGTTACGGAATCCATCTGCGAAAAGTGGACGAATTGGACGGTCAATTAAGCGACTCGCTAAAATTGCCTTTTCACTTGGACGACCTTCACGTTTAATGAAGCCGCCTGGAATTTTACCTACTGCATATAAACGCTCTTCATAGTTTACTGTTAATGGAAAGAAATCTACATTTTTAGGCTCTTTTGATGCAGTTGCTGTAGATAGAACCGCTGTGTCGCCATATCTTACTAATACTGCTCCGTTTGCTTGTTTTGCAAGCTGACCTGTTTCAATTGTAAGCTGACGACCAGCTAAATCTATCGAGAAGACTTGCTTTTCGTGACTCATTTAAGTACCCCTCTCAATTTAAAATATTAAAATATTCAATTCTTCTATGTAAATGGATAATATATCACAATATTCTTCCTCTAGTATTACCGAAATATAAGTAAGCTATTAAGAGTAGAAGATATATTTTTACCTAACAAAAAAGCGGGAATATTCCCGCTTTTTTGACTATCGACGTAAGCCAAGCTTTGTGATTAATTCACGGTAACGTGTGATGTCATTGTTACGAAGGTAAGTAAGTAAGTTACGACGTTTACCAACCATCTTTAATAGACCACGACGTGAATGATGATCCTTCTTGTGAGTACGTAAGTGCTCATTTAGAGTGTTAATTTGCTCTGTTAGGACAGCAATTTGAACCTCTGGAGAACCAGTATCAGTCTCATGAGTTCTAAATTGTGCAATGATTTCATTTTTACGCTCTTGTGTTAAAGCCATCCTATTTCACCTCCTAATTATTAAACCCCCAATTACCTAGCAAGCGTCGGTGAGTCGCAATGCCAAGCAATGGTTGTCATAAAGTACATAACATAGAATACTACTTTTCATTTGAAAAAGCAAGTATATTCTTCGCAGTGCTAAAATATTCTTGCGCCGTCTGTTTATCTTTCGCGATTTGCGCAACTAACTCATCGATACCATTAAACTTTTTCTCTTCCCGAATACGCACACGCCACTCCACAACAACAGATTGGTCATATATATCTTGATGGAAATTAAATAGATGTACTTCAATAGAAAGCTGACGCTCTTCTTTAAATGTTGGCCTATAGCCGATGTTACATACGCCATCATGCCACTCATCATTTACTTTCATTCTCACCGCATATACACCAACAGGTGGCAGAAGATATTCATCCTTTAAAGCAACATTTGCTGTTGGAAAACCAATTTGACGTCCGCGTTTATCTCCGTGAACGACAGTTCCTTCCACAGTATAGGCCCTACCTAAAATAGACGGAATTTTGTCCATTTCCCCATTACGAATCAACTTTCGTAATGATGTGGAACTTACTTTTTCTTCTTGAAATTCTACTTTTTCAATCACGGTCTGTGCAAACTCCCCTCTTGCATGAAATGGCAAAGTTTCCATCGTCCCTTTTCCTAAACGTCCATACGAATAATCAAAGCCAGCTACAATATGTTTTGCATTCAACCCAATAATATATTCATCTACAAATTGTTGTGGCAACAAATTAGCAAATGATTCATCAAATTTCACAACGTATAACGTGTCAATTCCTAAACTCGCAATTACTTTTTCTTTTATGCTCATTGGAGTAATGTACTCCACATGTGCTTCTTTTTTCCCTAATACAACAGATGGGTGTGGATGAAACGTCATAACAGCACTTTTACATCCTCTTTCGTCCGCCATCTTTTTTGCTGTTTGAATTACACGCTGATGTCCTAAATGAATGCCATCAAAATATCCTAATGCCATTACAGTAGGCGGTAATTCTATTTTATTTTGTGCATGGGGATGAGTTAAATGAATGAGTTTCACGCTTGAATCCACCTTTTCTGTAATAATTCTTCTAATAATTCATTATAGCTGTAGTTCTTGATTATTCACAAGTACTTTCATTGGCTTTAACATTCCAGGGTGCTTTGGATGGTGTTCATAAATTGCTAAGCAACGTTCATTTGTATCAAATACTGTAATAAATGGCGCTGTCACTTGCAACTCATTCTTTAAAAACATGCCATTTTTTATTTTTTCTGCTTGCTCATCATCTACAACCATTTTTGGAAACTTACTTAATGCTTCATCAATGGAAATAAAAATAGAATCCACTGTTCCATTTTGCACCGTTTGTTCAATTTCTTCAAATGATATGCAATCTTCTAAGTTAAATTCTCCTGATGCTGTTCGCACAAGATGTGACATATGTGCCGGGAAACCAAGCTTTTCACCAACCATAACAGCTAACGTTCTCACATATGTTCCTTTACTACATGTAACGCGGAAACGGAATGAAACCGCCTTTCCTTCAAATACTTCCCGGTCATCAAGTAGCGCAAATTCATGAATTGTAATCGTACGTACTGGACGTTCTACTTCTTTTCCTGCTCTGGCATATTCATATAGTTTCTTTCCGTTTACTTTTACAGCTGAGTACATCGGCGGCACTTGTTCAATTGTCCCCGTTAATTCTGCTAATACGGATTCCACCTCTTGGCGTGTAATAATACGATTTACATCTTGTTTTTCCACAACTTCACCTGAAGCATCTTCTGTCGTTGTTGAGAAACCAAGGGTAACTTCACCTTCATACGTTTTTGTTTCACTTGTTAAAAATTGCGCAATCTTTGTAGCACGCCCTACACAAATTGGTAATACACCTGTCACATCTGGGTCTAATGTACCTGTATGACCTATACGTTTCTCTCTTAATATCTTTCTTAACTTAAATACACAATCATGTGACGTCATGCCTTTTGGTTTATGTAGTAATAATACACCTTCCATATGTTCACCTCATCGTTATACTTTTGTATAGGATGTTCAAAAAGTCCGGTAAAGATAGCTATTGCATTTCTTCGTTACGTCGCCAGTCCGGTACTCATGTAGGTCTATCTACACTCCGCACTTTCCTGGCTTCCGCGCCTCAAACTGCTCGGCTCTCTTTATCCCCTTTTTGAACAAGCACTTGAATGCAAAATTACTTCCCATTGAAAAAATGGATAGACAATTGTCTATCCATTATTCTTCGCGTTTACCGTCTTTATTAATTTCATGTAAAAGCGTGTCAATTCTATGTCCATAAGCGATAGACTCATCAAATTCAAAGGTAATTTCAGGTGTTTTACGAAGACGAATACGCTGCCCAATTTCAGCACGAATAAATCCTTTTGCCTTCGCTAAGCCTTTTAATGTATTTTCTTTCTGTTGTTCGTCTCCTAAAACAGAAATATATACTTTGGCAATCTGTAAATCCCCACTTACTTGCACATCTGTTACCGTCACAAAACCGATACGTGGATCTTTAATTTTGCGACTAATAATTTCGCCTAGTTCTTTTTTCATTTGCTCGCCCACGCGATTTGCACGTAGCTTCATAACTAATCACCTCATTCAATACCATTCCAATTGCGTTATCGTACGTTCAATCTCAGGAAATGAGTCAACATACGCAAGTACACGATTCATTTCTTTTTCGCAGACAACACGATTTGAGGATACGGAAACAATTGCAATTTCTGTACGTTGCCATACATCCTGGTGTCCAACTTCTGAAACAGATACATTGTACCTTTGTTTCACACGAGTTAAAACACGCTGTAAAATTGCTCGTTTCTCTTTTAAAGAATGCACATCATAAATCATACACTCAAATGAGAGTGAAGCGATAATCATCGCTTCACTTCTTCCATAATGTACGCCTCAATGATGTCCCCTTCTTTAAGATCATTATATCTTTCAATTGTAATACCACACTCATAGTTTTGTGCAACTTCTTTTACGTCATCTTTGAAACGTTTTAACGTATCAAGTTGTCCTTCGAAAATAACTACGCCATCACGAATGATACGTACGCCGCTATCACGTGTGATTTTACCATCAGTTACGTAACAGCCCGCAATTGTTCCAACTTTAGTAACTTTGAATGTTTGACGAACTTCTGCTTGACCGATTACTTTTTCTTCGAATTCAGGATCCAGCATACCTTGCATTGCTGCTTCAATCTCTTCGATTACTTTGTAAATAATGCGGTGTAAGCGAATATCAACATTTTCTAATTCAGCTGTACGTTTCGCATTTACATCAGGACGTACGTTAAATCCAATCACGATTGCATTTGATGCAGAAGCTAAAATAATATCAGATTCTGTAATTGCACCTACGCCTGTGTGAATGATTTTTATTTTTACGCCTTCAACATCGATTTTGCGAAGTGATGCTGCCATTGCTTCTACAGAACCTTGTACGTCTGCTTTCACAATTAAGTTAATTTCTTTCATTTCGCCTTCTTGAATTTGTTGGAATAAATCTTCAAGGCTTAATTTAGATTTTTCACCACGTTGTGCAACCAATGCTTGTTGTGCACGTGACTCACCGATTTGGCGTGCTTTCTTCTCGTCAGCAAATGCCATAAAGCGATCGCCTGCTTGTGGTACTTCGTTTAAACCTGTAATTTCAACAGGAGTAGACGGACCAGCAACTTTCACACGACGACCAATATCATTTACCATCGCACGAACACGACCGAATGATGTACCAACAACAATTGGATCTCCTACTCGAAGTGTACCGTTTTGCACAAGTAATGTTGCGATTGTTCCTTTACCTTTATCAAGCTGTGCTTCGATTACAGTACCAGCCGCATAGCGATTTGGATTTGCCTTATATTCTTCAACTTCACTTACAAGAAGAATCATTTCTAACAAGTTGTCAATTCCTTCGCCTTGAATTGCAGAAATTGGTACGAAAATTGTATCTCCACCCCAAGCTTCTGGCACTAATTCGTACTCTGTTAACTCTTGCATTACGCGGTCTGGATTTGCTGATGGTTTATCCATCTTATTCACAGCAACGATAATTGGTACTCCAGCTGCTTTCGCATGGTTAATCGCTTCAACTGTTTGCGGCATAACACCGTCATCAGCTGCAACAACAAGAATTGTAATATCTGTTACTTGTGCACCGCGTGCACGCATTGTTGTAAACGCTGCGTGACCTGGTGTATCTAAGAACGTAATTTTCTTGTCACTTACTTCAACTTGGTATGCACCGATATGCTGTGTAATTCCACCAGCTTCACCAGCAGTTACTTTTGAATTACGAATAGAATCAAGTAGTGTTGTTTTACCATGGTCAACGTGTCCCATAATTGTAACAACCGCTGGACGTTCTTTTAAGTTTTCTTCATTGTCTTGCTCGTCCATGAAAGTTTCAAATTCTGTTTCACTAACAATCACTTCTTCTTCTACTTCAATACCGTAATCACTAGCAATTAGCTCAATTGTATCTTTATCTAAATCTTGGTTAATTGTCGCCATAATACCTAGCATAAAGAGCTTTTTAATAAGTTCAGATGGCTCTTTTCCTAGTTTTTTTGCAAGTTCACTTACTGTAAGAGAGCCAGAGAAAGTAACTTTATCCGGTGTCTCTACTGTTTGTGTTGGTTGTCTTCCAGCAAAGTTTTCTTGACGTTTGTCTTCATTTCCTTTGCCTTTTTTCTTCTTCTTATTATTGCTGTTCTTTTTGCTGCGAACAACTTTTTCTTCTACTTCAAACTCATCTGCAACAGAAGGTTTTTCTGTTCCATTATTATATTGATTATCTAAATTATTTACTACTTCATCGTCTAACATTGTCATATGATTGGAGACCTCAATATTCATTTCTTTTAGTTTTGTAATAATATCTTTACTTGAGACATTGTGTTTCTTCGCATATTCATATACTCGAATTTTACTCATACCTTCACCCCCGGTAAGTTGTATCGAGCATGCTACGCAGCTTTTTCGCAAAGCCCTCATCTAACACGGCTACAACGACTCGCTCATCTCTCCCAATCGCATGCCCTAATTGTTGTCGGTTTTCGACTTTTCTCATTGGTACGTTGTAGTACGTTGTCTTGTCAGTGATACGTTTTGTTGTATTCGCTGACGCATCTTCGGAAAGCAATACGAGCTTTGCTTTGCCACCTCGTACTTCTTTTAAAACAAGTTCTTCACCCGAAATAATTTTCCGAGCACGGTTTGCTAGTCCTAAAAACGATTTCCAATCGGACACTTACTTCGACTCCTTCTCAACAAGCTCAAGAAGCTCTTCATAAAGAGAATTGTCGACCTTCGCTTTTAGATGATGTTCCAAAACGTTTTTCTTTTGCGCTTGTAATATGCACTCTTTATCTTTTGACAAATATGCACCGCGTCCTGATTTCTTTCCACTTAAATCAATTGACACTTCGCCCTCTTTGGAACGAACAATGCGAACGAGCTCGCGCTTTGACTTCATTTCTTGCGTTGCAATGCACTTTCGTAACGGAACTTTTCGATTGCTCACAATCATCACCTCTATTCGATTTCGTCTTCAACTGAATCGAATGCGATTATGTTGTCTTCTTCTGTTACAATGCCTAGTTGCTTCGCATCAGACTCGCTTTTAATATCAATTTTCCAGCCCGTTAATTTCGCTGCAAGTCTTGCGTTTTGTCCACGCTTACCGATTGCTAATGAAAGTTGGTGATCTGGAACAACTACAGTCGTTGCTTTTTCCTCTTCGTTCACAAGTACTTTTACAACTTGCGATGGACTTAAAGCATTTGCTACATATTCAACTGGATCATTTGACCAGCGAACAATATCAATTTTTTCACCTTTTAGTTCATCTACAATACGTTGTACACGTTGTCCTTTTGGACCTACGCAAGAACCTACTGGATCAACATCGATATTCTCTGCATATACAGAAATTTTAGAACGATCGCCTGCTTCACGTGCTACAGAACGAATTTCTACTGTTCCATCATAAATTTCTGGTACTTCAATTTCAAATAAACGTTTTAAAAGACCTGGGTGCGTACGTGATACGTAAATTTGTGGGCCTTTTGTCGTTTTTTCTACTTTTGTAATAAAGACACGGATGCGGTCATGCGGCTTATATTGTTCGTTTGGCATTTGCTCACTTACAGGTAATAGTGCTTCTACTTTCCCTAAGCTTACATAAATAAAACGAGCATCTTGACGCTGCACAATACCAACCATGATGTCTTCTTCACGGTCGCTAAATTCTGAATAAATAACGCCGCGTTCCGCTTCACGTACACGTTGTGTTACAACTTGTTTTGCAGTTTGTGCTGCAATACGTCCGAAATCTTTTGGCGTTACTTCAATTTCTAATATGTCGCCATCTTGATAGTTCGGATTAATATGTCTTGCCTCTTCTACAGAGATTTCAAGACGTGGGTCAAACACACTGTCTACAACATCTTTACGTGCTAAAACTTGAATTGTTCCCACTTCAGGGTTAAAGCTAACACGCACGTTTTGTGCTTGGTTAAAATTGCGTTTATAAGCAGAGATTAAAGCTGCTTCAATCGCATCAATAATAATATCTTTGCTAATACCTTTTTCTGATTCTAATACGAGCAAAGCATCTAACAACTCCGTGCTCATGAAGATCCCCCTTCTAACTAAAACGTAACAGCAAGTCGCGCTTTCGCAACTTTTTCCATCGGAATTTGGATTTCCTTTTTACGTGTTTTAATTGTTAATAATAGTGTAATTGTTGTACCATCATAGGACAGTAGCTTTCCTTCAAACATTTTTTCACCATCAATTGGCTCATATGTTTTAATTGCCACTTGTCTTCCTACCGCTTGCTGGAAGTCTTTTTCTTTCTTCAATGGGCGCTCTGCTCCAGGAGACGATACATCCAAAAAGTAAAGGTGAGGAATTGGATCCTCTTTATCTAAAGCTTCGCTTAAACGTTCGCTTACCGCACCACATTCTTCAATATCTATTCCTGTCTCAGAATCGATGAATATGCGTAGAAACCAGTCTTTTCCTTCTTTCACATATTCTACATCTACAAGTTCAAGATTTAATTCTTCAACAATCGGCTGTGCAAGTGCTTCAACAACTTCTGTGACTTTCTTATCCATAAACAGCCTCCTTTCTGCCGCCATGTACCATTCGAAAGAAAACATTCCGCTACATTTGTTAGATCGCGGTCTATCTTATTCTTTCTCGTTAGCTAACAAAAGCCCCTGCCGTTAAGCAGGGAATATCTGTCTTAGTATTACCAAATTTAAGAAGTAAAACTTGTAACAAATTATGTATATACGACAGAAATCTCTCACCTAATAGGTATAGAAACATAGATAGTAACACGAAAGAGTGGGTTTCCCCACTCTTTTTTTTGCAAAATATACATGACATGGTTATCTCGCTTCATAGTATAACATAGCAAATACCGTTTTGCAAAGAATTTTCCTGCCTACTAGAACAGCGATAACTGGTTTTGATCTGGCAGATCACCTAAACAACCTTGACTATCTAAATACTCTATGACTGTTTTAGAAATTTTACTCCGTTGCTGTAAATCCTCTTTTGATAAGAACTCACCATTTTGACGCGCTGCTACAATATTTAATGCAGCGTTTGTGCCAAGACCAGGTATAGCATTAAATGGCGGGATCAATGTATCCCCATCAATAATAAAGTCAGTTGCACTCGAACGATATAAATCAACCTTTTGGAATGAATAACCGCGTTCACACATTTCAAGTGTCATTTCTAACACTGTTAGTAAACTTTTCTCTTTTGGTGCAGCATCTAACCCTTTTTGCGCAATTTCATCAATTCTCGCGCGGATTGATGCTGAACCTTTTACCATCGCATCTAAATCAAAGTCATCTGCACGAACTGTGAAATATGCCGCATAAAACAAGAGTGCGAAATGTACTTTGAAGTAGGCAATACGTACAGCCATTAGTACATAAGCGGCCGCATGTGCCTTAGGGAACATGTATTTAATCTTTTTACATGAATCGATATACCAACCAGGTACATTGTTCGTACGCATGTCCGCTTCCCATTCTTCAGGTACACCTTTACCTTTACGCACTGATTCCATGATTTTAAACGCTAATGATGGATCTAATCCTTGATAGATTAAATACACCATAATATCATCACGACAACCGATAACTTCGCTCAGCGTACATGTACCGTTATAGATGAGTTCATTTGCATTACCAAGCCATACGTCCGTACCATGAGATAGTCCAGAAATTTGGACGAGCTCTGAGAATGTCGTTGGTTTTGTTTCCTCTAACATTTGTCGTACGAATTTTGTACCAAACTCCGGTATACCGAGTGTACCCGTTTTACAATTAATTTGTTCTTCTGTAACCCCTAGAGACTCCGGTCCTGAGAAGATTTTCATCACTTCGGGGTCATCTGTTGGTATTGTTTTCGGATCAACTCCACTCAAATCTTGGAGCATACGAATGACGGTCGGATCATCGTGGCCAAGTATATCAAGTTTTAACAAATTATCATGGATCGAGTGGAAGTCAAAGTGTGTCGTTCTCCACTCCGCTCCTACTGAATCTGCTGGGAATTGAATTGGTGAAAAATCAAATATGTCCATGTAATCAGGTACAACGATAATACCACCTGGATGCTGCCCTGTTGTACGTTTTACCCCGGTACAACCAGCGACAAGCCGATCAACCTCAGCATTTCGAATTGTTAAGTTATGATCTGATGCATAACCTTTGACATAACCATAGGCCGTTTTCTCCGCAACTGTACCAATTGTTCCAGCACGGTATACATAATCCTCACCAAACAGTACTTTCGTATAGTTATGGGCACGTGGTTGATATTCCCCAGAGAAATTCAAATCTATATCCGGTACCTTATCTCCTTTAAATCCAAGGAACGTTTCGAACGGAATATCATGGCCATCTTTTACATATGGCACATGACAAGTTGGACAATCTTTATCCGGTAAATCAAAACCAGAACCTACAGATCCATCATTAAAGAACTCAGAATGCTTACATTTTGGACAAACATAATGCGGTGGCAATGGATTTACTTCCGTAATTTCCATCATCGTTGCAACGAATGATGAACCTACAGATCCACGTGAACCAACAAGATAGCCATCTACAAGTGATTTTTTCACGAGTTTATGTGAAATTAAATAAATAACGGCAAAACCATGTCCAATAATACTTTTTAATTCTTTTTCCAAACGTGCTTCTACAATTTCTGGTAATTCATCACCATAGATACTGCGTGCCATTTTATAACTCATATCCCGTGTTTCATCATCTGCACCTTCAATTTTCGGTGTATATAGATCATCTTTTACCGGATGAACTTCTCCAATCATCGATGCAACCTTGTTCGTGTTTGTAACAACAATTTCTTTTGCTTTCTCTTCCCCTAAAAAGGAGAAGCACTCTAACATTTCATCTGTTGTTCGGAAATACACGGGCGGCAGAGAATGACGATTTAATGGGTTTGCCCCGCCTTGCGAACTCACTAAGATTTTACGGTACATAGCATCTTCCGGATCAAGATAATGTACATTCCCAGTTGCAACTACGGGTTTATTTAACGTTTCACCTAATTTTACTAGGTTAGAGATGATCGTTTTTAGCTGTCCCTCATCTCGAACAAACTCGAGCTCCACTAAATGTCGTAACACGACTGGAGGCATAACCTCAATGTAATCATAAAACTGTGCAATTTCCTCTACTTCTTCCGGCGCTTTTTGCATCATCGCTTCAAACACTTCGCCCTTATCACAAGCTGTACCAACTATTATGCCTTCGCGATATTTCTTTAATAAGGAACGAGGAATACGAGGCACACGATAAAAGTAGTTTAAATGTGCATACGAAACAAGCTTATATAAATTTTTCAATCCAACATCTGATGTTGCAAGTAGCGTTGCGTGACTTGGACGACCACGTTTATACGCATCACCTTGTCCCATACTGTCATTCAATTGATCGTGATATTCAAACCCTTTTTCAATGACATCTTTTAGCATTTTAACAAGTAAATAACCTGTTGCTTCTGTATCATAAATCGCACGGTGATGCTGCGTTAATTCAATATCAAGCTTTTTACACATCGTATTCAAACGATGATTCTTCATATCTGGAAATAGAAAACGAGCTAACTCCAATGTATCAATAACCGGATTTTTCGGCTTTTCTAATCCACTCTTCTTAAAGCCAACATTTAAAAAGCCCATATCAAAGCTTGCATTATGGGCAACAAGTGTATGATCACCCATCCACTGCTCAAACTTTTTAAATACTTCTCCTACTTCTGGTGCATCAGTTAACATATCATCCGTTATACCCGTTAACTCAATAATTGTTGCAGATAGCGGTTGATGCGGGTTTGCAAACGATTCAAATCGATCAATAATTTCGCCGTCTTTAATTTTTACAGCAGCTAATTCGATGACCGTATCATACACAGCCGATAACCCAGTCGTTTCTACGTCAAAGACGACGTATGTTTCATCTGCCAATAAACGATGTTCCTCATTATAAGCAATCGGTACACCATCATTTACAAGATTAGCTTCTACACCATAAATCACTTTTATTCCTGCTTTTTTTCCGGCTGAATATGCTTCTGGGAAGGACTGTGCAACTGCATGATCTGTAATTGCTATCGCTTCATGTCCCCATTTCCCTGCTTGAGCAACAAGTCTAGATACTGAAGTGACTGCATCCATTTGACTCATCGGTGTATGCAAGTGGAGCTCTACCCGTTTTTCTCCTTCAGGTGCTTTATCTTTACGAGACGGGCCTGTAATTTCATTAATATCGTTGGCAATCATGACTAAGTCACGGACAAACGTATCGTTTTGTACCGACCCACGTGCTTTCACCCACATACCTTTTTTCAATGATTGTAGGAGCGGAATATCTTCTTTATCACGCGAAAACATTTTAATCATGATTGAATCGGTATAATCTGTTATTTTTAACGTTAATAACGTACGGCCGCTTCGAAGTTCTTTCGTTTCCACATGAAAGACATAACCTTGTACAGTTTTTCGTCTTTCTTCATCTTGAATTTCGCGAAGTGGTGTAATCTCCTCATCGGGCTTAATGAGATATCCAAGTACAATTGGCCCTTCATGTACTGTGTCACTCTCTTCCGCTTGTCGTTTTGCCATTTCTTCCATGGCTTGTATGACACGCTGACGATCTTCTTGCTGTGTTTGTTCACGAAACTTTTGAACTTCCTCATCATTTTGTTTTACATTTGTTTCAAGCTGAAAGCGTGGGAACCCAAATGTTTCATATTGATCTCCAATCGGTTTCGCAAGATTTTTCTTCAATGTTGTAGCCTCTAAATCATTATTTACATTTAACGACAGCTTGACCCCATTCACATGTGGAAGCTGCTTTTTTAAATATGCAAACATAGGAGAAAATGTAATTCTATTTGTACAAAGTGGCCAATATGCTTGTACCTCTTCCTCCGTAAATTGTTTATTCTCTGATTCTAATGCAAAAGTTGTTTTTGCAATATGTGAAAATGACTGCCTGAGTTGCGTTTCTAACAATTCATATAGATCTGTTGGCAAAATGCGTGGCACTTGTAAATCAAAATGCCAACTTTTATTTACTTTATCAACAACCAATCTTTGAATACCACCGCCTTGCAAATATTGACTTACAAGGTTTTCCGGCATTTGCAACTGCTGCAATAAAATTTGAAACCGTTCTTGTTGTTCATTCGTTAACGACATAAGCAACCTCCTTCCATTCGCTATTATAAATTGAAACTTTCAGCAAGGAAAGATTTCTTCCTTCTAATTAATAATTTTTCACTTCACATAGCAAGAGAAGGTACCTCATAATGAGGTACCTCGTCTTATTTTAAAATATTTGCAATGTATGTGTGAAGTTCTTCAACTTTTACTTCAGCAGATTCATTTGTAGCACGTACTTTTACTTCAACGATACCTTCATCGGCTTTTTTACCAACCGTTACTCGAACTGGAAGACCGAATAGATCAGCATCAGCAAATTTTACACCTGCACGCTCTGCACGATCATCTAATAATACTTCATAACCTTGCTCTTGTAATGAACTGTAGATGTTTTCGCCTACTTCACGTTGTGCATCAGATTTCATATTTACTGGAATCACATGCACATGGTACGGTGCAACAGCTACTGGCCAAATCAAACCATTTTCATCATTAAATTGTTCAGCAATCGCTGCTACTGTACGAGATACCCCAATACCGTAGCATCCCATGATAAGTGGCTTAGCTTTTCCGTTTTCATCTAAGAACGTTGCATTCATCGCTTCACTATAACGTGTACCTAGTTTAAATACATGTCCAACTTCAATGCCACGTGCAAAGCGGATTACTCCATTTCCATCCGGAGATTGATCTCCTTCTTGGATGAAACGTAAATCTGTATATTGACTTACTTTAAAGTCACGCTCTGGATTTACATTTACATAATGGAAACCTTCTTCATTTGCACCACAGCAACCATTTACAATTGCTTGTACAGCATGGTCAGCAATTACTTCTACATCTCCTGCTACACCAATCGGTCCTAAAGAACCAATTTCACATTGTAACAGCTCTTTTACATCCTCATGAGAAGCAAGTTCCACAACTGAAGCACCGTATACGTTCTTCACTTTTACATCATTTACTTCATGATCTCCGCGAACAAGTACAACGACAAATTTCTCATCTACTTTAAAAACCATAGATTTAATGCAATTTGAAGCTTCAATATTTAAGAATGCAGATACTTCTTCAATTGCTTTTTGATCTGGCGTTACTACTTTTTCAAGTTCCTTTTCCGCCTCATCACGTTTTTCATAGGAAGTGACAACAGGTGCCATTTCAATATTTGCAGCATAATCAGATGTATCAGAATACGCAATTGTATCTTCTCCAACATCGGATAATACCATAAATTCGTGTGTATCCTTTCCGCCCATTGCTCCAGAATCAGCAATAACTGCACGGAAATTTAAACCACAACGAGCAAAAATATTCGAATACGCTTGATAAAGACGATTATATACTTCATCTAAACTTTCTTGCGTCGCATGGAAAGAATATGCATCCTTCATTAAAAACTCTCTTCCGCGTAGCAAGCCAAAACGAGGTCGCTGCTCATCACGGAATTTTGTTTGAATTTGATATAGTGTTAAAGGTAATTTTTTATAGGACTTAATTTCGTCACGTACAAGATCAGTAATTACCTCTTCATGTGTTGCTCCTAAAGCAAACTCACGATCATTACGATCTTTCATACGCATTAATTCGGAACCGTAAGAATACCAGCGGCCCGACTCTTGCCATAATTCAGCCGCTTGAAGAGCTGGCATTAATAGTTCCACTGCTCCCGCTCGTTCCATTTCTTCTCGAACAATACGTTCTACTTTATGCAATACTTTCAAGCCAAGTGGGAGAAAGCTATAAATACCTGAAGCATTTTGACGCATAAATCCTGCACGGAGTAATAACTGATGACTTTTAATCTCAGCATCAGCTGGCACTTCACGTAGTGTAGGACTAAATACCATACTTTGTTTCATCTATTAGCACCTCTTTATTCCGCTCTAAGGGGCAGCCCCCTCCTCACCTTAAGATTCAGAGAAATCAAAGAAGTAAGGTGGGAGATAACTGCCCCAAAGAGTCCGATTGTTGAAAGCTTTCTATCAGTGGAAGATGAAGAAAACTCTCTTTGATAGAAGTTTCACTTTATAAGAAAAACTTCCGAATATCATTCCATGTAACAACTAACATAAGTAGCATTAATAAAGCAAAACCAATAAAATGGACCATTCCTTCTTTTTGGCGATCAATCGGTTTCCCGCGCAAGGCTTCAATTAAGAAGAAGAAAAGGCGTCCTCCGTCAAGAGCTGGAACTGGCAATAAGTTAAATAAACCAAGGTTTATACTTAAAACAGCCGCTAAGCTAAGAACACGAATCGGCCCATACTCTACCACCTGATCTGTTAAATTATAAATACCTACTGGACCAGATAAATCATCAATTGAAAAATGTCCTGTTACCAATTGAATAAGGGAAACAAAAATCATTTTTGTCCATGTATATGTTTGTTCAAATCCAGATTTAATAGAACCAAAAATAGATTTCTCTACTGGAGAGTATACACCAATTCTACCAACTTCCTCCTTGCCCTCTTTATCAGCAGAAGGCGTTACTTTTACAGTAAATGGCTTATCGTCACGTTGTACTTTCATCGTAATTTCTTTATTTGCGTTTTCACGCACGATTGTTACAACATCTTGCCAAGTGTTTGTATCTTTACCATTAATCATTTGAATCGTATCATCTTGCTTTAATCCTGCCTGCTCTGCAACACTATCTTTCATTACTTTCCCAATCATCGGCTTATCTATAGGAATCCCTTGTACCAATCCAATGATGACAAAGATAACAAATGCCAGTATAAAGTTCATAGCAGGTCCTGCAAAAATTGTTAACGCTCGCTGTCCTAACGTTTTAGAACCAAACTGTCTTTTAAACGGAGCGATTTGTATTTCTTCCCCCGCTGAAACAATACGTGCTTTTTCATTCACACGAAATGTTTGTAAATCTTCCTCATACTCTTCGTAACCAGAAATGGTGAGATTATGTTCTAAATCAGCTTGTTCCACTTCAATCACACGAACATTTGGATACTTTTCACGTTGGTCTAAAACTAATTTTATAACCTCTTCGTTCTCATTTAAAACAAGTCCAACTTTTTTCCCTGGTTTTAATTCCACCGTTTCCGCATCTTCACCAGCCATTCTAACATAGCCTCCAAGTGGAAGTAGTCGAACTGTATAAACTGTTTCATTCTTTTCAAACGAAAATATTTTTGGTCCAAAACCAATTGCAAACTCACGACATAAAATGCCTGCTCTTTTTGCAAAATATAGATGCCCTAGCTCATGGAAAAATACGAGTGCACCGAAAATTAATATAAAGGCAATCGCTGTATTCAATTCCATAACCACCTTTGCTAAATTTGTTCCATCACAAACCGTCTTGTGGCCGCATCGATTTCCTGAATTTCCTCTAAGCTCGGACGTGCAATGACATTGTGATGGTGCATTGCTTTTTCAATAAGGTCTTCTATTTTTAGGAAACCGATTTTCTTTTGTAAAAAAGCTTCTACAGCAGCTTCATTTGCCGCATTCATCACAGTTGGCATACTTCCTCCTGTTTTCCCTGCTTCATATGCAAAACGGAGACAACGGAAACGCTCTTGATTCATTTGCTCGAAGTGTAATGTTCCTATTTCCCATAGGTTTAACTGTTTTGTATTCTGAAGTGGTAAACGATCTGGATATGTAAGTGCATATTGAATTGGTACACGCATATCAGGTGAACCAAGTTGTGCCATTACACTGCGATCTTTAAATTCAACCATAGAATGGATGATGCTCTCTTTATGTAAAACAACATCGATTTGCTCATAAGAAATACCGAAAAGCCAATGTGCTTCGATAACTTCCAATCCCTTATTCATCATTGTAGCAGAATCAATTGTAATTTTCGAACCCATTGACCAGTTTGGATGACAAAGTGCATCTTCTACTGTCACATGATGCAATTCATCTCTCGTCTTATCACGAAAGCTTCCACCGGATGCTGTCACAATTAGGCGAGAGATACGCTTTTCATTTTCTCCATTCAAGCATTGAAAAATAGCCGAATGCTCGCTATCTACAGGAAGTAAGGACACGTTATATTTTTGCGCAGCTTCCATTACTAAATGTCCAGCTGTTACTAACGTTTCTTTGTTCGCAATTGCAATTGTCTTTTTCGCTTCAATCGCACGCAATGTCGGCAATAGTCCTACGCTTCCTACAACAGCATTTACAACAACCTCTGCCTCTGAATGAAGGGCTACTTCTAAAAGACCTTCTTCACCGTATACGACTTTCGTATTTCCAGAAACAGATTGCAACCGTACAACATCTTCCTCTCTTTGCACTGACACGAGATGAGGAGAAAATTCTTGAATGACTTGTATTGCATGGTCAATATTTTTCCCTACAGAAAAAGCAACGAGACGGAATTGGTCTGGGTGCGAGCGCAATACGTCCAATGTTTGCGTTCCAACCGATCCACTTGCACCTAATAAACTAATGTTTTTCATTACTCCAACCCCTCGTTCGTTTATGAAATGAAATGTAAGAAATGTAAAATAGGTAATACGAACAACCAGCTATCTGTTCGATCTAATATTCCGCCATGTCCAGGTAAGATTGTACCTGAATCTTTCACACCATAATGACGCTTAAATGCGGACTGTACTAAATCACCAATTTGTCCAAAAATTGAAATGGCTATCGTAACAACAATTAACATTCCAATGTTCCCATGAACTTGGAAAAACATGTTGTATACAAAAGCAACTACAATTCCACAAATAATACCGCCCAATGAGCCCTCTATCGTTTTATTCGGACTAATCTCTGGCCACAATTTTCTTTTTCCAATTGCTTTTCCAATGAAATATGCACCTGAATCAGTTGCCCAAATGACAAATAATGCATAAAACACATAATGAATCCCAGCGATTCTTGTTTCATTCAAATATAAGAATCCCATTGCAACATAAGTCGTTGCCATAAGCAAAAATGAAGCATTGTCAAAAGTAAATGTATTCTTCGAAAGGACAGTATATGATAAAAGTAACAAAACAATCACAAATGTGATTTCTAATTTATCTAATCCAATCCAACCAAACATTCCCAGTGCATTACTTGGAACTAAAATAATCCACAATAATAATGCAGCTAAAACTGTCGGCACCGAAATAAGTGTAAGCTTGTTCATACGAATTAATTCATATAGCCCAATTGAAGCAAGTGCATACACTAAAACTGTAAAAGGCACGCCACCGTAAAATACGATGGGAATGAATAGTGCGGCAGCAATCACTCCAGTAATAATTCTCTGTTTCACTACCAAACCCTCTCTTTCTACACGCCCCCGAATCTGCGTCCTCTATGTTGAAAGTCTGTAATTGCATTTAGTAAATGTTCTTCCGTAAAATCTGGCCAATATACATCCGTAAACCAAAGTTCTGAATATGCAATTTGCCATAGCATGAAATTGCTAATACGAAGTTCTCCACTCGTACGAATAAGCAGGTCTGGATCAGGTAATGTTCTCGTCATTAAGTAAGAAGAAATCATTTCTTCATTTACTTCTGTCGAACGAATTTTCCCTTCTTCGTTATCCTTCATCATATTTTGCACAGCAGAAACAATTTCATCACGACTTCCATAGTTTAACGCAAAATTGAGAATTAATCCTGTATTCTCTTTTGTATCTTCCATGGCTTTTTCCATTGCTCTGCGCGTATGCGTAGGAAGACGATCTTTTTGCCCAATTACTCGAACTTGTACATTTTCCTCAATCAACTCTGGTAAAAATGCACCTAGAAATTCTTCTGGAAGCTTCATTAAATAATCGACTTCTATTTTCGGTCTTTTCCAGTTCTCGGTAGAAAAAGCATAAAGAGTCAGTACTTTCACATCAAGTTTACTAGCAAACTTTGTAATTTTTTTTACAACTTGCATCCCTTCATGATGTCCTGCAATGCGAGGCATCGCTCTTCTTTTTGCCCATCTTCCATTACCATCCATAATAATAGCAATATGCTCTGGGATATGCCCCTTTTTTGCTTCTTCAATGAGATGATCAAACGATGTGACCTTTTTGCCCTTAAAAAAAGGAAGCTTTTTAAACATCATTCATACCCTCCAACAAGCAGACGTATGCCTAAAAGTGTAAAAAGACCCCCTTAAGAAGAGGGTCATATTTGCGAAGGAATCGCTATTACACTTCCATGATTTCTTTTTCTTTGTTTTTCGCGATTTCGTCAACTTTTGCAATATATTTATCTGTTTCTTTTTGGATATCTTCTGCATATCCTCTTAAGTCATCTTCTGTGATATCGCCAGATTTTTCAAGTTTTTTAAGATCATCATTTGCATCACGGCGTACGTTACGAACTGCTACTTTTGCTTCTTCAGCATATTTTTTAACAGTTTTCACAAGATCACGGCGGCGCTCTTCTGTTAATGCAGGGAACGCAATACGAATTACTGTTCCATCATTAGAAGGATTTAGACCTAAATCTGCTTTTAAAATCGCTTTTTCAATATCACCAAGAGAAGATTTATCATACGGTTGAATTACAAGTAAGCGTGCTTCCGGTACTGTAATGTTTGCTAATTGTACAACCGGAGTTGGCGCACCGTAGTAATCAACTTGTACTTTATCTAATACAGCTGCGCTTGCACGACCAGCACGAACTGTTGAAAGCTCACGTGAGTATGCTGAAACTGCTTTTTCCATTTTTTCATTTGTTGCTTTTAATACTTGTTGTCCCATTTTTATTTCCCCCTTACAATTGTTCCGATATTTTCGCCAAGAACGGCACGTTTAATATTTCCTTTTTCCATAACAGAGAATACAATCAATGGAATGTCATTGTCCATACATAAAGAAGAAGCAGTAGAGTCCATTACACCTAAACCTTCTTTTAATACATCTAAATATGTAAGTGACTCATATTTTGTTGCTGTTGGATCCACACTTGGATCTGCACTATAAACACCATCTACATTATTTTTCGCCATTAAAATAACATCAGCTTCGATTTCCGCTGCACGTAATGCCGCAGTCGTATCTGTAGAGAAGTAAGGGTTACCTGTACCCGCTGCAAAGATAACAACACGCTTCTTCTCTAAGTGACGAATTGCTTTACGACGAATGTAAGGCTCTGCCACTTGACGCATCTCAATAGAAGTTTGAACACGTGTTTGAATGCCGATATTCTCCAAGCTATCTTGAAGAGCTAACGAATTCATAACTGTCGCTAACATGCCCATGTAATCTGCTCCTGCACGATCCATGCCCATTTCGCTTCCAATTTTCCCGCGCCAAATGTTTCCGCCGCCAACAACAACTGCAACTTCAACATCTAATTCAGCGATTTCTTTTACTTGCTCTGCAACTGATTTAATAACAGATGGGTTAATGCCAAACCCTTTTTCACCAGCTAAAGCTTCACCGCTCAGCTTTAAAACGACACGATTATATTTCGGTTGACTCATAATGAACCTCCAATTGCTTACATCTTTATTTTAAAAAAGGGAACACAATGTGTTCCCTAGTCTTTATTAGTTGTTACCTTTTACTTGGTTCATTACTTCTTCAGCAAAGTTGTCTTCACGCTTCTCAATACCTTCACCAACAGCGTAGCGAACAAATCCGCGTACTGTGCCACCTTTAGACTCTACGAATTGACGAACTTTCAAGTCAGGGTTTTTAACGAAAGCTTGATCAAGTAAGCAAATCTCTTCGAAGAATTTACCTAGGCGACCTTCAACCATTTTTGCAACGATTTTTTCAGGCTTGCCTTCATTTAACGCTTGTTGCGTTAATACTTGACGCTCATGCTCAACCTCTTCAGCTGTTACAGCATCACGGTCAATGTATTTAGGGTTAACAGCTGCAACGTGCATTGATACGTCTTTTGCTGCATCTTCTTCTGTAGTTCCTTCAAGAACTGTTAGTGCACCAATGCGGCCACCCATGTGTAGATAAGCACCAAATGCATCAGCATCAGTTTTTGATACGATTTCGAAACGACGAAGTGTAAGTTTTTCACCAATTTTAGCGATTGCTTCGTTGATGTGAGCTTCTACTGTTTTGCCTTCGCTTCCGATTGTTTGAGCCATAGCTTCTTCAATAGTTGCAGGCTTGTTAGCTAATAAGTGAGCAGCTAATTCTTTTGTTAATGCTTGGAAACCTTCGTTTTTAGCAACAAAGTCAGTTTCAGAGTTAAGCTCTAAAATAACTGCTTCATTTCCATTTACTTCGATATAAGTTAAACCTTCAGCAGCAATGCGGTCTGCTTTGTTCGCAGCTTTCGCAATACCTTTTTCACGTAAGAAGTCAATTGCTTTCTCCATGTCGCCGTTAGTTTCTGTTAAAGCTTTTTTGCAGTCCATCATACCTGCGCCAGTTTTTTCGCGAAGTTCTTTTACCATTTGTGCAGTAATTGCCATACTTTTCATCCTCCTAAAATATGTATATACCTTAAAAAAGGTGATAAAAGGCCGAACCCCTTATCACCTTTCCAAATTTGTTACGCAGTAACAGTTTCTTCACCTTGTTTTGCTTCAAGGATCGCGTCTGCCATTTTAGATGTAAGAAGTTTTACAGCACGAATCGCATCATCGTTTGCTGGAATTACGTGATCGATTTCGTCTGGATCACAGTTCGTATCAACGATACCGATGATTGGAATGTGTAATTTGCGTGCTTCAGCAACTGCAATACGCTCTTTACGAGGGTCTACTACGAATAATGCACTTGGAAGACCTTTCATATCTTTAATACCGCCTAAGAATTTTTCAAGACGTTCTAACTCTTTTTTAAGTTGAACAACTTCTTTCTTAGGAAGTACTTCGAAAGTACCATCTTCTTGCATTCTTTCGATATCTTTAAGACGCTTGATACGTTTTTGGATTGTTTGGAAGTTTGTTAACGTTCCACCTAACCAACGTTGGTTAACGAAGTACATACCAGCACGAGTTGCTTCTTCTTTAATAGCTTCTTGTGCTTGCTTTTTTGTACCAACGAATAAAATGTTACCGCCTTCTGAAGCGATGTTTCTCATTACGTTGAAAGCTTCTTCAACTTTTTTCACAGTTTTTTGTAAGTCGATGATGTAGATACCGTTACGCTCTGTGAAAATGTAACGTTTCATTTTTGGGTTCCAACGACGAGTTTGATGTCCGAAATGAACACCTGCTTCAAGCAATTGTTTCATAGAAATTACTGCCATGATTTTGTTCCTCCTAAATGGTTTCTGATATCCTCCGTTCACTTCATCTTTAAGTGAAACTACAAGCGTAGCACCAACACTTAAATCAGTAAACGTGTGTACTTTGTACTGACACCACTGATTACTATATCATAATGAAATATCACAATCAAGTTGAAAATACGAACATTGTAAAACTTTCTTTTTTTATTATGATTTTACACGTCCATTTCAAAGGTTCATTTTCAGTATTACCACTCTTTTTCTACTTTAAGCGCCCCTACTATTATAAAGTGAAACTTTGATCAGTAAGGCTTTTCTTCATCCCCCACTGATCATTTACCCTCACCAACCGGGCTTTTACGGGCGGCTTATCTCCCACCTAACTTCTTTGCTTCTTGCAGAACTTTGAGGTGGGGGTATTACCGCTCGCAAATAGCGGGATAAAGTGGGCCTTCTTTTAGCAGAGGAATTTATTACTTATTAGGAGACGATGAGTCTCTTATAGAATAAAAAAAGCTCTCCTCATACGAAGAGAGCTTTCCCTAACAATTAGTTAGTTTTTAATTTCGCAAGTTCTTGTAAAAACTTGTCGTTTAATACTTTAATGTACGTTCCTTTCATACCTAAAGAACGCGATTCAATTACGCCCGCACTTTCTAATTTACGAAGTGCGTTTACGATTACAGAACGAGTAATACCTACACGATCAGCAATTTTACTTGCAACAAGTAAACCTTCTGTTCCGTTTAACTCTTCGAAGATGTGCTCGATTGCTTCTAACTCACTGTATGATAATGAGCTGATTGCCATTTGAACAACTGCTTTGCTACGAGCTTCCTCTTCGATTTCTTCTGCTTTTTCACGCAGAATTTCCATACCTACTACAGTAGAGCTATACTCAGCAAGGATTAAATCATCATCTAAAAACTCTTGACCAAGACGAGCTAACACTAATGTACCTAAGCGCTCACCACCACCAACGATTGGTACGATTGTAGTTAAGCCTTGACCAAATAATTCTTTATTTTCGACAGGAAATGCTGTGTATTGACTTTCAACACCTAAGTTTGAAGATGTTTCTGTTACGTGAAATAAGCTTTGTGTATACTCTTCTGGGAATTGACGCTCTGCAAGCATTTGTTTCATACGTTCGTTTTCGATTTGTTGATGAATTGCATATCCTAATAATTTACCGCGACGGCTTACAACAAATACGTTTGCTTCAATTACTTCACACATTGTATCTGACATTTCTCTAAAGTTTACAGGTTTTCCTGCTGCGCTTTGTAATAACGCGTTTAATTTTCTCGTTTTTGCTAATAATTCCATTTCAAAAGTTCCTCCTACATGTTACTTACATATTTTTCATCACTTGGAAACTAGGGCGAGTCACCTGATGATACTATTACAAAATAAACTGGCTCACATCTTTATTTTTAGCAATTGTCGCTAATTTTTCCTCTACATATTGAGGTGTTATCGTTATCTTTTCTAACGTAATTTCAGATGCTTCAAATGATAAATCTTCAAGAAGTTTTTCCATAATCGTATGAAGTCTTCTTGCTCCAATGTTATCCGTATCTTGATTGACTTGATAAGCAATCTCAGCAATCTTACGAATAGCTTCGTCTGAAAATTCAATTTCTATACCTTCAGTTTCTAATAATGCTATATACTGTTTCACTAAAGCGTTATCCGGTTCCACAAGTATTTTCACGAAGTCATCCACTGATAATTTCGTTAATTCAACTCGAATTGGAAATCTTCCTTGCAACTCCGGAATCAAATCAGAAGGTTTGGACATATGAAAAGCACCAGCTGCAATAAATAAAATATAATCCGTTTTTACTGAGCCATATTTCGTTGCAACGTTTGAACCTTCTACAATCGGTAAAATGTCACGTTGTACACCTTCACGCGATACGTCCACGCTATTCGACTGCTTACCAGCAATTTTGTCAATTTCATCAATAAAAATAATCCCGAGCTGTTCAGCACGATAAACAGCCTCTTGTGTAACTTCATCCATATCAATTAAGCGCTGTGCTTCCTCATTTGTCAAGAGTTTTCTTGCTTCTTTCACAGAAAGTTTGCGTTTTTTTGTTTTTTTCGGCATAAAACTCCCTAATGCATCTTGGAAATTCATACCCATTTGTTCCATACCTGTTCCTTGAAGCATATCAAACATGGAAGACTGTTGCTCCGTAACTTCAATCGATACAATTTCATCTTCAAGCAGACCAGAAGCAAGTTGTTTTTCGATATCTTGACGTTTTTTTTCAATTTCCATATCATCTTGCGTTTCAGTAGTCTGATTTGTATTTTGGTTTCCACCAAATAACATCTCTAACGGATTTTTAAATCCAGATTGTTTTTGTGGGCTTGGTACCAAAATTTCTACAAGTCGTTGATTTGCTTGTTCTTCAGCTTTATCTTTGACTTTGACCATCATCTCTTCTTTTACGATTCGAACTGACGTTTCTACAAGGTCACGCACCATAGACTCAACGTCACGGCCCACATAGCCAACTTCTGTGAATTTTGTTGCTTCAACCTTAATAAAAGGTGCTCCAACGAGCTTCGCCATTCGTCGTGCTACCTCTGTCTTTCCAACCCCTGTCGGTCCGATCATTAAAATATTCTTAGGAGCGATTTCGTCGCGCAAATTTTCGTCTAACTTACTGCGGCGATATCGATTTCTCAGTGCTACTGAAACCGCTTTTTTCGCATCTTTTTGACCAATAATATATTGATCCAACTTCTCTACAACTTGACGCGGAGTAAAATGTAAATGCATAGAAATGCCTCCCTTACGATTCTACAATTCTTCAACAATAATGTTGTTATTTGTATACACACAAATATCGCTAGCAATTTCTAAACTTGCTTTTGCAATCGCCTTTGCTGTTAAATATTCACTCGCATGTTGTTTCAAAGCACGCCCGGCTGCAAGCGCATAATGTCCACCTGAACCGATTGCTAAAATACCATCATCCGGCTCAATCACTTCTCCTGTTCCCGATACGAGAAGTAACGTTGTTTGATCCATAACAATTAACATCGCTTCTAATTGGCGTAGCATTTTATCGCCTCGCCATTGTTTCGCCATCTCAACTGCAGCACGTTGTAAATTCCCGTTATACTCTTCTAATTTCCCTTCAAACATTTCAAAAAGAGTAAATGCATCCGCAACAGACCCAGCAAAGCCAGCTAACACTTTTCCTTGAAATAGCTTTCGGACTTTACGTGCTGTATGCTTCATTACAACAGCGTTTCCAAACGTCACTTGCCCGTCACCAGCCATTGCACACTCTCCATTATGGTGAATCGCAAATATCGTTGTAGCATGGAAATTTCCCATAGAAAAAACTCCTTTATATGTTTTTATAGCTTTTAAAAGCAATTTATGCTCGTGGGTGATGCTTCATGTAAACAGAACGCAATCTTTCTTTTGAAACATGCGTATAAATTTGCGTCGTTGATAAATTTTCATGCCCTAACAACTCCTGTACAGTTCGTAAATCCGCCCCTTCATTTAGCATATGTGTAGCAAAAGTATGTCTTAACATATGTGGGCTGATTCGCATTGTAAGAGAAGCTTGCTTAATGAGTTCATTTAAAATATAACGGACACCTCGATCTGTTAACGGCGTACCCTTTGCATTTAAAAACACCATTTGAGAGTGTTCCTCTGTTTTTTTAGCTAACTTCTTTCTCCCGTTTTCTATATACGTAATTAAAGCATCTTGTGCATAACTTCCAAACGGAACGTATCTTTGCTTTTTGCCTTTCCCCGTCACTAAAATTGTCCCAACGGAATAATCAATGTCATTGAGTTGTAAACTTACACATTCACTTACACGAATCCCTGTTGCATACATAAGCTCCAGCAAAGCTTGATTTCTTTGTCCTAACGGTTCTTCTGTATCAGAAACTTCAAACAATTCTTCTAACTCTTCAACGTACAAAAACTTTGGGATTGACCATTCTTTTTTGGGGAGTGACGCAAGTGCAAACGGATTATCCTCTCGATATCCTTCACGCATCAAAAAGCGATATAAACTTCGTAAACTTGATACTTTTCTTGCGACAGATTTACGGGCTAACTGTTCATCATGCAAGGTTGTTAAGTATAAACGAACATCTATGTATGTAACGTCTAAAAAAGAGGATATGCCTTCTTGCTCCATAAATTGCACAAAATGTTCTACATCATTCTGATAACTTACAATAGTATATTTTGAATAATTTCTTTCAATTTGTAAATATCCGACGAATAATTGTAACAAATTGTTCACATCCATACATCTCACCTCAATAAAGGCTACTAAATCGTATCACAACCTAGTAACCTTTGCAAGAAATTTAACTAAATATTTACAAAATTTTGAATTGTTTCTAAAGCGCGTGTTGCATACGCTTCATTGCGTTCTTGTTTCTTTTTAATTTTCTTTTCTAGTGGCATAAATAAACCGAAGTTCGCATTCATCGGCTGGAAGTTTTTTGGATTTGTTGCAGTAATATAATTTGCCATGCTTCCCATTGCAGTTACAGGAGGCAGAACAACAGGCTCTTCTCCTTTAACAAGGCGTGCTGCATTAATACCTGCTAATAGTCCTGAAGCAGCTGATTCTACATACCCTTCTACACCCGTCATTTGACCAGCAAAGAATAAATCATCACGATTTTTATATTGGTATGTCGGGCGAAGTAACCTAGGTGAATTAATAAAAGTATTACGATGCATGACACCGTAGCGTACAATTTCTGCATTTTCTAATCCAGGAATCAATTGCAACACTTCTTTTTGCGGTCCCCACTTTAAGTGTGTTTGGAAACCGACAATATTGTAAAGCGTTCCCGCTGCATCATCTTGACGTAATTGAACAACCGCATACGGCGGTTTTCCTGTTTTCGGATCTTCTAATCCAACTGGTTTCATTGGTCCAAATACTAATGTTTGTCTACCGCGGTTTGCCATTACTTCAACCGGCATACACCCTTCAAAGAAAACTTCTTTTTCAAACTCTTTCAGCGGAACTGTTTCTGCAGCAATTAAAGCCTCGTAAAAACGATCAAATTCTTCTTCTGTCATCGGACAGTTCAGGTACGCCGCTTCCCCTTTATCATAACGGGATTTCAAGTACACCTTATTCATATCAATGCTGTCTTTTTCAACAATCGGTGCAGCAGCATCATAGAAATAAAAATAATCTTCACCCGTTAACTCTTTTAGTTGTGCAGAAAGCGATGGAGAAGTAAGCGGACCCGTTGCGATAACAGTCGGTCCTTCTGGAATTTCTGTAATTTCTTCATTCATTACCGTTACGTTCGGATGATTTTTTACATACTCTGTTACTTTTGCTGCAAATTCATGGCGATCCACTGCTAAAGCTCCCCCTGCTGGTACAGAGCATTCATCCGCTGCACGAATAATAACAGAATCCATAAGACGCATTTCTTCTTTAATTACACCAACAGCGTTTGTTAATGTATTCGCACGAAGCGAGTTACTACATACAAGTTCAGCAAACTTATCTGTATGATGTGCTGGTGTTTGCTTCACTGGTCGCATTTCATATAGCCTTACTTGGACACCACGTTTTGCAATTTGATAAGCAGCTTCGCTTCCTGCAAGACCTGCGCCAATGACGTTTACCACTTGTGTTGTCATATATATCACCATTCCTTTTCTATCCCGAAAAAAATGTGAGCAGTTACGCTCACATTTGTTGTTCTTCTTCATAATCACAAGAAATACACTGTACTTGAACACCTTTTTTCAATTTCTTCTCTACGAGCATTCCTTCGCACTTCGGACATTTCCGACCAATCGGCTTATCCCAAGAAACAAAGTCGCATTCTGGATACGTACCACATCCATAAAAAAGACGTTTCTTTTTGTTGCTTCGACGTTCAATAATTTGTCCTTTATCACATTTCGGACACGTTACACCGATTTCTTTCACAATCGGTTTTGTATTGCGGCAATCTGGGAAATTAGAACAAGCCATAAACTTCCCGAATTTACCCATTTTAAAGACCATTGGATGACCGCACAATTCACAGTCTTCCCCGGCAGGTTCATCTTTAATTTCTACTTCACGCATTTCCTTCTCCGCTTTTTCCAAACGCGGCTCAAAACCTACGTAGAAATCATCGACAATTTTTACCCAATTTGCTTTTCCCTCTTCTACTTCATCAAGATTTTGCTCCATATTAGCAGTAAACTCAATGTTAATAATTTCTGGGAAGAACTCTAAAATAAGTTCAATTACAATTTGACCAAGCTCAGTAGGAACAAATCGTTTATTATCTAAACCAACGTAACCTCGTTTTTGAATCGTTTCTAGTGTCGGTACATATGTAGACGGTCTACCGATTCCAAGCTCTTCTAGCGTTCTAACTAAACGAGCCTCCGTATAACGTGGTGGCGGTTGTGTAAAATGCTGCTTCGGTTCCATATCTTTTGAAAGTACCGTCTCCCCTATTTCTAAAGGAGGAAGCATTTTATCTTTCTCTTCCGCACCATCATCTTTTGATTCCACGTATACTTTCATAAAACCAGGAAATTTCACTACTGATCCGCTTGCACGGAATTGAACATCGTTATTAATGAGTCTAGCTGTAACAGTATCCATTATAGCAGATGCCATTTGACTTGCAACAAATCGCTCCCAGATCAACTTATACAAACGATGCTGATCACGACTTAAGTAACTTTTCAACTCATCTGGCTTTCTCATTACGGAAGTTGGACGAATCGCTTCATGCGCATCTTGCGCATTTGCCTTTTTCGTTTCCTTCCTTTTCTCTGTTCCTATGTAATCTGAACCAAATGCTTCGGTAATATACGAACGTGCTTCTCCTTGAGCAGTCTCTGAAATACGTGTTGAGTCTGTTCTCATATACGTAATAAGACCTACAGTTCCTTGTTTTCCAATATCTATTCCTTCATACAGTTGCTGCGCAAGCATCATTGTTTTCTTTGCTCGCATATTTAATTTACGTGCAGCTTCTTGCTGTAAAGACGATGTTGTGAACGGCAGTGCAGGATTACGCTTTCGCTCTTTTTTTGTTACATTTTCAACTGAAAATGCATTGTCTTTCATCTTTTCAATGATGTCATTTACTTGCTCTTCATTTGTTAACTGAACCTTTTCCCCGTTTACACCGTAAAAAGATGCTTCAAATGTGTCTTTTCCTTTTACAAATTCCGTTTTAATTGTCCAGAATTCTTCAGGAATAAATGCTTGAATTTCTTTTTCACGATCGATAATTAAGCGAACCGCTACAGATTGTACGCGTCCTGCACTTAATCCTTTTTTAACTTTCTTCCATAATAAAGGACTAATATTATAACCAACAAGACGATCAAGTATACGTCTTGCTTGTTGTGCATCTACTAAATCCATATTAATTGCACGAGGGTGTTTAAATGACTCTTTAATTGCGTCTTTTGTAATTTCGTTAAATACAACACGGCAATCTGACTCGACGTCTACATTTAGCGTATTCGCTAAATGCCAAGCAATCGCTTCTCCTTCGCGATCTGGATCGGCTGCGAGATAGACTTTCTTTGCTTTTTTTGCTGCCGTTTTTAAATCTTTTAAGACAGGACCTTTACCACGAATGGTAATATACTTCGGGGTGAAGTTGTTTTTCACTTCGATCCCCATTTGGCTTTTAGGTAAATCGCGAACATGTCCCATAGACGCGACGACTTTGTATTTTTTCCCTAAATATTTCTCAATGGTTTTCGCCTTAGAAGGCGACTCCACGATTACGAGGTAATCTGACATGCTAGTGCCTCCTTAAGAGGTGGATTCAAGTCTTCATTAATCTTAGTGATTTCTCTTGTTTTTGTCAATCAAGAATGAGTATAACATACAGCGACAATCTACCATTTGTCAATAATTGTTTAATAAAAACATAAAAATATAAGGTTAATTTAGAAATTCTTCTAGAATATCCTCTGCTTTTTGAACAAGTTTTGCTCCTTGCTGAATGAGCTGATTCGTTCCCGCTGCACCCTCCGCATAAATAGGGCCAGGAACGGCAAACACCTCCCTATTTTGTTCTAAAGCGAGGTCAGCAGTAATGAGTGAGCCACTCCGCGCTTTCGCTTCCACAACTAATACACCTTTACTAAGACCGCTTATAATTCGATTTCGTTTTGGGAAATACCATTTTCGCGGAGGATAATGGGGTGGATATTCTGTTAATAAGAGCATGTGTTCTTTCCACGTTTCATAAAGCAGGTGATTTTCCTTCGGATACATATACTGTAGTCCATGTCCTAACACCGCAATCGTCGGACTCTGCTGCTGAACTGTAATTTCATGAGCAAACGTATCAATTCCACTTGCAAATCCGCTAACAACCATCCATTTTTTGCATAAAAGCGGTTGTAAAATAGATTGTATGCTATCTTTCCCATACAAAGACGGATTTCTCGTTCCAACAACTGCAATTTTATTACCTTTTGCTAATAGTTCCCTCTTTCCTCTTCCATATAAAACATACGGTGGATCTGAAATTTCACGCAGTAATGGTGGATAATCTTCATCCCATATCGTGACATAAAAAATATGATTTTTTTCTAAATGGCGTATACAAGTGGCAGGAGTTGATGTTTGCAAGAAAGAAGCAAGTTCAGAGGATTTTTCCGAAGATAGTCCCGCATACTTTTTAAATTGAGCGGAACTAAACGTATAGATACGATTTATATCTGGATCTATTTTTAATAGTTGATTCAACGCTTTCCAATGATCCGCCAACATATAATGAAGATGAAGTAATCTCTCATTTTTCACGTTCATTCTCCTTACCCATAATTTTTATTATGTTAACAGTAAAATGTGTAAAAAGACACCCTCTAAACGAAGGTGCCTTTCAAAAAGATTAGTAGTTTTTACAAGTTTCAAATAATCCCTTTTCTTTTAAAACAGAGATTAATGTTTCACCCATAACAGCTGGTGTTTCAGCAACTTTAATACCACAAAATTCCATTGTTTTAATCTTTTCAGCAGCTGTACCTTTACCACCAGAAATGATTGCACCAGCATGGCCCATACGTTTGCCTGCAGGCGCTGTTTGGCCACCGATAAAGCCAACAACAGGCTTCGTCATATTTGCTTGTACCCACTCAGCAGCTTCTTCTTCTGCCGTTCCGCCGATTTCACCAATCATAATAACAGCATGTGTTTCTTCATCTTCATTAAATGCTTTTAAAGCATCAATAAAGTCTGTACCATTCACAGGGTCACCACCGATACCAACTGCAGTTGATTGACCGATCCCCTCTTGTGTTAATTGATGCACAGCTTCATATGTTAACGTACCAGATCTAGACACGATACCCACATGACCTTTTTTATGAATATATCCTGGCATAATACCAATCTTACATTCATCTGGCGTAATAACACCTGGACAGTTTGGTCCAAGAAGACGTGTATTTTTACCTTCCATGTATTTCTTCACTTTTACCATATCTAATACAGGAATACCTTCTGTAATACATACTACTAAGTCAACCTCTGCATCGACAGCTTCCATAATTGCATCTGCCGCAAAAGCGGGTGGAACATACACAACAGAAGCGTTTGCACCTGTTGCTTTTACAGCGTCTTCTACCGTATTAAATACTGGTACACCTTCAATGTCAGTACCACCTTTACCAGGCGTTACACCACCGACAATTTTCGTACCATATTCAAGCATTTGTTTTGTATGGAATAAACCTTGAGAACCTGTAATACCTTGTACAATAACTTTTGTATCTTTATTAACTAATACGCTCATTTTTCTCCCCCGCTTTCTATTAGCCTACTAGTGAAACAATTTTTTGTGCACCGTCCGCCATAGATTCTGCTGCAACAATATTTAGACCAGATTCATTTAAAATTTTCTTTCCTAACTCTACATTCGTACCTTCTAAACGAACAACAAGTGGTAGTTCAAGACCGACTTGTTTTGTCGCTTCGATAACACCTTCTGCAATTACATCACATTTCATAATGCCACCGAAAATGTTAACAAAAATACCTTTTACATTTTTGTCAGAAAGAATAATTTTGAAAGCTTCTGTAACTTTTTCAGCTGTAGCACCGCCACCAACATCTAAGAAGTTAGCTGGATCTCCGCTATAATGTTTAATAATGTCCATCGTTGCCATCGCTAAGCCAGCACCATTTACCATACAACCAATATTTCCATCCAAAGGAATATAGTTTAGGTCATATTTAGAAGCTTCAATTTCTTTTGGATCTTCTTCATCAAGATCACGAAGTTCTAAAATATCTTTATGGCGATATAACGCATTAGAATCGAAGTTTAATTTTGCATCTAACGCCATAACTTTCCCATCACCTGTTGTTACAAGTGGGTTAATTTCTGCGATAGAACAGTCTTTTTCAATAAATGCACGGTATAAGCCCATCATAAACTTCACAGCTTGACCTACGAGCTTGTTTGGAATGTTGATGTTAAACGCAATACGGCGTGCTTGGAATCCTTGCAGACCTACTGCAGGATCAATATATTCTTTAAAGATTTTTTCTGGTGTTTTTTCTGCTACTTCTTCAATTTCTGTTCCGCCTTCTTCAGACGCCATTAAAACAACTTGAGAAGTTGCACGGTCTAAAACAAGACCAACATAATATTCTTTTTTAATATCGCATCCTTCTTCGATAAGTAAGCGTTTTACTTCTTTACCTTCAGGACCTGTTTGATGCGTAACAAGTGTAGTACCTAATATACTTTCCGCATATGTACGAACTTCTTCTACATTTTTCGCAACTTTTACACCGCCAGCTTTGCCGCGTCCACCAGCGTGAATTTGTGCTTTTACTACACATACACTCGTTCCTAGTTCCTTCGCTGCTTCTACAGCTTCTTCTACTGTAAAGGCAACCTTCCCGTTCGGAACGCTAACCCCATAGCTTCTAAGGACTGCCTTACCTTGATACTCATGGATATTCATGGTCCCATCCTCCCCTGTTTTCCTGTTTTACTCGAAAAGTTTTTTAATGTTTAAAAAACACTACATTGCCATTGTATAAAATGATTGCCACGCTGTCTACAATAAAGTGTCAGAAAACTGAAATCGCTTTATTCTTTTTTGAAAATAGTAATGTTGGTATATAAAAATAAAGAATAAGCTATGGATTCATAGCTTATTCTTTATTCATATCTTTAATTGGAGCAAATGTTTTTCTATGTTCCTCTAATACACCGTGTGTTTCAATTGCTTGTAGATGCTGCTTCGTTCCATAACCCATGTGTTGCTCGAATCCATACTGCGGATATTGTTTCCCGAGCTCCTTCATCATGCGATCACGTGTTACTTTTGCAATCACAGATGCAGCTGAAATAGAAATACTTTTCGCATCTCCCTTAATAATGGATGTTTGCGAAATTGGTGTAGGAAGTTTCATTGCATCAATGAGCAAATGCTCTGGTGTACATGATAAATTTGCAATGGCATCTAACATCGCTCGTTTCGTTGCTTGATAAATATTTATCTCATCGATTACCTGAGGTGGTATAATTCCGATTCCAATCGCTAGTGCATGTTCTTGAATCTCCTCATAAAACCGTTCACGCTTCGCTTCACTCAGCTTTTTAGAGTCATTTAACCCTGGCATATAGAAATCATCTGGAAGCACGACAGCAGCAGCAACAACAGGCCCTGCTAATGGCCCTCTTCCTACTTCATCAATTCCAGCAATATACGATATTCCCTTTTTGCGTAACGCCCGTTCAAACTTAGACATCACTATAAATTGTTCTCTTTCTTTTTCCGCATGCTCTTTTTGCTTGCGCCATTTCACAATCTGTTTTTGAACGCCTTTTCGCTCATCCTTTACTAACAGTTGAAAACGTTCATCTGCTTCTGCTGTAATTTCTTGCAATAAACATGCTACTTCTTGAATCGTTAGCTTTTGCATTTTGTGTGTCCTCCTGTAAAGTGCGCTCCAACAGCGAATGATACATCTACTATTTCTCTATAAAGTGAAACTTCTATTAATCAAGGCCTTCTCTCTCGTCGATAGACAACTGGATTCTTACGGTGAATGTACCCACCTAACCTCTTTGCTTCCTCTCAGTTTTAAAGCAATAATTACCGTTACAGCGTAATCAAACGCAAAAAAGAAAAGACGTACAAACGCACGTCTTTATACCTCTTCTACAAATTCTTCTGGTGTTTCAAATGTCATTTTCCCAAGTTTACCACCGCGAAGTTCACGCAGAATAAGTTCTGATGTCTTATCATAATCAATCATTCCGCCGCCCATTAAGCAACCTCTATTTTTCCCAACTGCATCAAATAGTTCCACAATATCTTCTGGAATTTCATTTAATTTATAACGCTCTTTTAAACGTTCTGGATAATACTTCTCCATAAAGCGCAGTGCGTACACAGCTACATCTTGTAAATTTAAAATAGAATCTTTAATCGCGCCAGTTGTCGCAAGGCGAAGTCCAACCATTTCGTCTTCAAATTTCGGCCATAAAATACCTGGCGTATCTAACAATTCCATTTCTTTACCTACTTTAATCCATTGCTGAGCTGTTGTAACACCTGGACGATCGCCAGTTTTTGCAATGTTTTTCTTCGCTAATTTATTAATTAACGTAGATTTTCCAACATTCGGAATCCCAACGATTAAAGCACGAATTGCTCTTGGTCTAATCCCTTTTGCGATCATTTTATCAAATTTTTCTTTCACAAGTAATTTACATGCTGCTGTAATTTCTTTCATACCTTGTCCAGCTTGCGCATTAATCGAAATTGCTTTATGACCTTTTTCTTCAAAATAAGCGATCCATTGCTTCGTTACACGATCATCTGCCATGTCTGCTTTATTTAAAACAACTAATCTTGGCTTATGCGTAATAATTTCATCAATCATCGGATTTCGGGAAGATAAAGGTAATCGAGCATCTACGAGTTCAATAACAACGTCAATTAACTTTAACTTCTCTGTTACTTGACGTCTCGCTTTTGCCATATGTCCTGGAAACCATTGAATTACCATGTTGCCACCTTCTTTTTTTCGTTTATTTCACAATACGTGCATCTTTTAATGGCCAATATAACATATTTGCTTCTCCAATTACTTGGTCGATTGAGATTGTCCCAATTGTGCGACTATCTTTACTAAAACGACGATTATCGCCTAATACAAATAATTGACCTTTTGGAACAGTTGTTTTACCTGTAATTTCTTCAAGCTTAAAATCATATGTAAGAGGTCCATCAGCTAGCTGTTTTTTCTGTTTCTCTAAATACGGCTCCTCGTAAGGTTTTCCGTTAATATAGAGCTTATCATTACGATATTCAATGTGATCGCCTGGCAAACCGATAACACGTTTAATATAATCTTTGTCTTCCGTTGCTTGGAACACAATAATATCAAAGTGCTTTGGCTCTCCAATGTGATAGCCAATTTTATTTACAATCATTCGATCACGGTCATGAAGCGTCGGTGACATCGATACACCATCTACAAGAATGGGTGCAAAGAAAAACTGTCTAATCACAACCGCTAACACAACAGCGATTAAAATCGCTTTTATCCATTCCCAAAGTGAGCTCTTTTCTTTCTTCATGCATTTCCCCTCCACAGTTATGTAAGCTGTTGGTATTATATCAAAAATCCATATAGATTGGAAAAAGGGAGCTTGTGCAATTACAAGCTCCCATACATGTCTTATCGAATTTCTTTAATACGCGCTTTTTTACCGCGAAGGTTACGTAAGTAGTATAACTTAGCACGACGTACTTTACCACGGCGAAGTACTTCGATGTTCGCGATTCTTGGTGTGTGAACTGGGAATGTACGTTCAACACCTACGCCGTAAGAAATCTTACGAACTGTGAACGTTTCACTGATTCCGCCACCACGACGTTTAATTACAACACCTTCGAAAATCTGAATTCTCTCACGAGTACCCTCTACTACTTTTACGTGTACACGTAAAGTATCACCAGGACGGAATGAAGGTAGGTCAGTTTTCAATTGGCCTTTTGTAATTTCTGCGATTAATTGTTGCATATTCAATTCTCTCCTTTAAACAGATGCTCTTGCAAAGTCTATACTAAATTACAGCGGAACATCGTTAATACGGCTACTTCTTTGAGTAGCACAAGTGTTATAATAGCATATTGCTAGTTCTGTTGCAATAGCAAATATATGAAGCCGTTACTTATCTGTTTTGATTTCCTTAAGCCATTTTTCTTCTTGTTTCGATAGAGGACGTTCTTCCAATAAGTCCGGTCTACGTGTATACGTACGACGCAGCGACTCTTTATGACGCCATTCGTCGATATGCTTATGATTTCCAGACATGAGCACATCTGGCACCTTCATGCCGCGAAAATCAGCAGGACGTGTATAGTGCGGATGTTCTAACAAGCCTGTACTAAAAGAATCTTCCACTTGTGAATGCTGATTTCCCAGTACGCCTGGCAAAAGACGCACCACGCTATCCGTAACGACCATAGATGCTAACTCTCCACCCGTTAACACATAGTCCCCAATGGAGATTTCATCTGTTACAAGATGCTCACGAATCCGTTCATCGTATCCTTCATAGTGACCACACACAAAGATAACATGTTCTTCTTGTGCTAATTCTTCGGCTTTTTTCTGCGTAAAGCGCTCACCTTGCGGACACATTAATACAACCCGTGGTTTACGTTCCGTTTCCTTTGTTAAATGCTCTACTGCATTAAAGATAGGTTGCGGAGTCAAAACCATTCCAGCCCCGCCCCCGTATGGATAATCATCAACACTATTATGTTTACTTGTCGTGTAATCACGAAAATTCACAACTCGAAGCTCAACTGCTTCTTTTTCTTGTGCTTTTTTTAAAATAGAAGACCCGAACACACCAGTAAACATTTCTGGAAACAATGTTAAAATATCAATTTTCATTATAGCAATCCTTCCATTACATGAATGGTTACTAATTTATTTTCAATATTTACTTGTAGTACAACATCGTCAATATACGGAATTAAAAGTTCTTGTCCTTTCGGACGCTTAATCACCCATACATCATTTGCACCAGGAGATAAAATCTCTTTTATTTCCCCTAATGTTTCTCCATCTTCTGTTACAACAGTACAGCCAATAATCTCATGGTAATAGTATTCACCTTCAGCTAATTCACCAAGTTGATCTTCAGGTACCTTTAATAGGGAGCCTTTAAATTGTTCCACTTCATTTACATTGTTATAACCTTCAAACGTCAATAGATCAAACGTCTTGTGCTGACGATGAGAAGTTATTTTTACAGGAAGTGGTTCCGTCCCTTTATCATTCCATATGTACAACACATTTCCTATTTTATAGCGTTCTTCTGGAAAATCCGTACGAGAAATGACGCGTATTTCTCCTCTAACTCCATGAGTATTTACAATTTTCCCTACATTAAACCATTTTGTCATAAACAGCATGTCACCCCTGTTTTCTATATAAGTTAAGCATCTCCATTCCATATATGGAACATGCAATTTCTCTTAAAATGTTAAAAAAGGGAGAGGAACAGATCCTCGCCCTTTTTACATTTATTGAATTTCCAGTGTAACTTTTTCATGATTATGATGTCCCACTGAATACAAGAGCATTCGAATTGCTTTTGCAACTCGCCCTTGCTTTCCAATGACCTTACCCACATCCTCAGGATGTACGGTTAATCGATACTTCATCTCTCCGCTGCACAGTTCCTGTGTAACCTTTACATCTTCAGGATGATCGACAAGAGGCTTGACAATCGTTTCGATTAACCTGTTCATAGCCATCGTCTCAATTACTTACCTTGTTTAGATAAGTGGAATTTCTCCATGATACCTTGGTTAGAGAAAAGATTACGAACTGTATCAGATGGTTTCGCACCGTTTCCTAACCATTTTAATGCTGCTTCTTCATTGATTTTCACTTCAGCTGGTTGAGAAACCGGATTGTAAGTACCGATTTCCTCGATGAAGCGTCCGTCACGAGGAGAACGAGAATCTGCAACAACTACACGATAGAAAGGAGATTTTTTAGCTCCCATACGTTTTAAACGAATTTTAACTGCCATTTATAAAGCACCTCCGAATTTATTTCACACAGATAATTATATTAGCAAAAAGACTAATGCTTTGTAAAGTATTTTTTCTTAACAGAGCCATCTTTTTTTCCTTACATAAATGGAAACTTCAATCCACCTAGTCCTTTTTTCTTACCTTTTTGCATGCCTGTCATCGTCTTCATCATTTTTTTCATATCTTCAAACTGCTTTAATAGACGATTGATTTCTTGTACCGTTGTACCGCTACCTTTGGCAATGCGTTTTTTACGACTAGCATTGATCATTTCCGGTTGTTCCCGCTCTACTTTTGTCATAGAGCGTATAATTGCCTCAATATGCCCAATTTGTTTTTCATCAACTTGCGCATTTTTTAGCCCTTTAATTTTATTTGCACCAGGAAGCATTCCAAGCAATTCATCAAGCGGTCCAAGTTGACGCACTTGTCCAAGTTGCTCTAAGAAATCATCTAGCGTAAACGAAAGCGTACGCATTTTCTGCTCAAGCTCTTTTGCTTTTTCTTCATCAACTGTAGCTTGTGCTTTTTCAATTAACGTTAAAACATCGCCCATCCCTAAAATACGGGATGCCATGCGCTCAGGATGAAAGGCTTCTATTGCGTCTAATTTTTCACCCATACCAGCAAATTTAATTGGTGTATTTGTAACAGCTTTAATAGATAATGCCGCACCACCGCGCGTATCACCATCTAACTTTGTTAAAACAACACCCGTTAAACCTAACTGTTCATGAAAACTTTGCGCAACATTTACCGCATCTTGCCCTGTCATCGCATCGACAACAAGGAAGATTTCATCTGGCTTAGCAATTTCTTTCACTTGCGCTAATTCACCCATTAGTTCTTCATCGATATGCAGACGACCTGCTGTATCAATTAAAACATAATCATGATGATCTTCTTTCGCTTTCACAATCGCTTGTTTCGCAATCTCAACTGGACTTACTTGATCTCCTAATGAGAAAACAGGCATGTCCAATTGCTTCCCTAATGTTTCAAGCTGTTTAATAGCTGCTGGACGATAAATATCAGCTGCAACAAGCATCGGCTTACGATTATGCTTTTTACGAAGCAAATTCGCAAGTTTTCCTGTTGTTGTTGTTTTACCTGCCCCTTGCAATCCAACCATCATAATAACAGTTGGTGGTTTCGTGGAAACAGCAATTTTACTTTGTTCCCCGCCCATTAATTGTGTAAGTTCTTCCTGTACAACTTTGATAACTTGTTGTCCAGGTGTCAAACTTTTCATTACATCTTGTCCGACAGCACGCTCAGACACACGCTTTACAAAATCTTTTACTACTTTAAAGTTAACGTCTGCTTCTAAAAGAGCAAGACGAACTTCTCTCATCATTTCTTTTACGTCGGCTTCGGATACTTTCCCTTTACCGCGGATTTTTTGCATCGTCTGTTGAAGTCGGTCGGCTAATCCTTCAAATGCCATATTGCCGCCCTCCTAATCTAATTTTTCGATAGCTTCAACAACTTGTTTCATTTCTTCATTTACATGCTCTTCTTCGCTGAGTAGCTGTTTTAGCTTTGCAACAAGTCGCTGTCGCTCTTGAAACTTTTGAAGTAATACTAATTTGTCTTCATATTCTTCAAGCATCGCTTCAGTCCGTTTAATGTTATCATACACGGCTTGGCGACTTACATCAAATTCTTCTGCAATTTCACCAAGAGATAAATCATCCAAATAGTAAAGCGACATATAACTTCTTTGTTTTGGCGTTAACAACGATTGATAAAAATCAAATAAATAATTCATTCTCGTTGTTTTCTCGAGCATGTTGGATCATCCTTTGTTAAGTGATTTCCCTTTACATGCATTAGTTTACATGGAGTAGAAAAGGGTGTCAAGTTTTTTTCTTAACATCGTATAAAATTTTATCCCGCATTAACGGGCAGTGATACCTTCACCTCAAGATTCTAAGGAAACCAAAGAAGATAGATGGGGGATAAACTGCCCGTAAAAGCCCGATTGGTGAGAGCTAATAATCAGTGGGGGATAAAGAAAACTCCCACTGATTAAAGTTTCACTTTATAAACAAGAAGCGGTTACGCCTCTTCTTCCTCTTATGCTTCTTCTGTTTCTACGAGATTTGCAAACAAACCATAGACATATTGTTCCGGATCAAATTGCTGTAAGTCGTCCATTTGCTCTCCAAGACCAACAAACTTCACGGGTACATCCATCTCATTACGAATCGCTAATACAATACCACCTTTAGCGGTTCCATCTAATTTCGTTAAGACAATACCTGTGACATTTGTCACCTCACGGAATGTTTTCGCTTGGCTTAAGCCATTTTGTCCTGTTGTTGCATCAATTACGAGCAATACTTCATGAGGAGCACCTGGAATTTCACGCTCAATCACACGTTTTACCTTTTCCAGCTCTTTCATTAAGTTCACTTTATTTTGCAAACGACCTGCTGTATCACATAATAACACATCTACTTTACGTGCTTTTGCCGCTTGAACTGCATCGTACATAACAGCCGCTGGATCAGAACCTGATCCTTGTTTAATGACTTCAACACCCACACGGTCACCCCATACTTCTAACTGCTCGATCGCTCCTGCGCGGAACGTATCTCCTGCTGCTAACAATACAGACTTGCCTTCCGATTTAAATTTATGAGCCATCTTTCCAATTGTTGTTGTTTTCCCAACGCCATTAACACCAACAAATAAAATAACCGTTAATTGATCTTGTTGCACATTTATTTCATTACTAAAGTCAGTATCACCTTTGTAAATACCCACTAACTTTTCAGAAATGACTGCTTGCACCTCTTTCGGATCTTGAATGTTTCGACGCTGTACTTCTTCCTTCAGCTGCTCGATGAGTTCCATCACTGTCCCAACACCAACATCTGCACCAATTAAAATTTCTTCTAGTTCTTCAAAGAAATCTTCATCAATTTTACGGTAGCGATACACTAGATCATTTACTTTTTCCGCAAACGAATTTCTCGTTTTTTCTAATCCATGTTTAAATTTCTCTGTTACTGTATCCGTTTGTTTCGCAATCTTTTCTTTCAGTTTTTTTAAAAAGCTCATTCTTCCCATCCTTCCTATTTATTCGTAACAACCTCTTCTTCGTCAGCTAAACGCACAGAAACAAGCTTAGAAACACCAGACTCTTGCATCGTTACCCCATATAGTACATCAGATTCTTCCATCGTACCTTTTCGGTGTGTAATGACAATAAACTGTGTTTCATCACTAAACTTTTTCAAATACTGTGCAAAACGAGCTACGTTCGCCTCATCAAGAGCCGCCTCAACCTCATCTAGCACGCAGAACGGAACAGGTCGTACTTTTAAAATACCAAATAACAAAGCAATCGCTGTCAAAGCGCGTTCTCCACCTGAAAGCAAACCTAAATTTTGTAATTTTTTACCTGGTGGCTGCGCTACAATATCAATGCCAGTATTTAATAAATCTTGCGGGTTTGTCATCACTAAATCAGCTCTGCCACCACCAAATAATTCACAGAAGACCGCTTGGAACTCTGTACGAATCGCTTGGAATGTAGTAGAAAAACGTTTTTTCATCTCTTCATCCATCTCAGTAATGACTTGATGCAACGTTGACTTCGCTTCTTCTAAGTCATCCCGTTGCTCCAGTAAGAACGTATGGCGCTCTGCTACACGCTCATACTCATCAATCGCTCCAAGATTTACCGCGCCTAGCTCTTCGATTGATAGCTTGATTAATTTTACTTTTTTACGTGCATCTTCTGCAGGCATCGTCATTATGTATTTCAGTTTTGCTGCTTCAAATGAAATGGTATACGTTTCACGTAAATGTTGCAATCTATTTTCTAATTCAACATCAAGACGATTGATTTTCACTTCTTGATCTTTTAAAACCTCGAGTACATATTTATGTTGCCCTTTTGTCTCTTTTACTTCGCGATCTAAATGCTCTACTCGTTCTTGCAGCGTAAGGCGTTGCTCACGACGAGAACTGATTAATTCCGATGTCTGATTCCGATCATGCGCTTTCTTTTGAATCATATTCGTAATTTGTTCTTCACCGCTTGAATTTGATGTCATCTCTTGTTTTAAGAACGCTAAATCCTCTTTCGTTTTCACAAGTGTCCGCTCTGCTTCCTCTTGCTCTTTCGTCAGACGATCTACTTTCTCTTTTTGATTAGATAAACGTTGTTGTTGCTCTGCCGCTTGTACTTTCAACTCCGTCATTTCCGTCTGCACTTTTTCTTTCGAAGAATGCTGTTCACTCTTTTGTTTCGTTAAAGCAGCGATTTTTTCATCAAGCTGTGTAATTTCTTCTTGAAGACCCGATAAAATTTCTCCCAGCTCTTGCTTTCGCCCTTGCATTTTGACTTGATCCTGTAAAAATCCTTCTATTTCTAAATCATAGATAGATAAGCGATCATTTATACGGTGCTCTTCTAATGTTAGTTGATTTACTTCTTCTTTTAATTTTTGTTCATCTACACGCTCTTCTTCTACATTGTGACGCAATTCTTTCACTTTCAATTCTTTTTCTTGAATTTCCTGTTTTAATGCTTTCACATAGTTTTCTAGCTTAGACGTCTTTTCTTCCATGTCAGTAAGCTTCTTACTCCACTCTTCTAATTCACGCTGACGTCCTAATAAAGAAGATTTAGCTTGTTTTACAGCTCCACCGGTCATAGAGCCACCCGGATTTACAACATCACCTTCCAGCGTTACAATGCGGTAGCGATATTGCAATTGCTTCGCTAATTCATTCGCCCCTCTTAAATCTTTCGCAACAACTACTGTTCCTAATAAATTCGAAACAATATTTTCATATTTTTTGTTGTAATGTACAAGCTCTGCTGCAACTCCAATAAATGATGGATGTTGGTTTACAGTGCGTTGCTGATCAAAAGATAACGATCTACCTTTTATAACCGCTTGCGGTAAAAATGTCGCACGACCATGCCTGTTTTGTTTCAAAAAGGCAATCGCTTGACGAGCATGCTCTTCTGTTTGTACAACAACATGTTGCATCGCTGCACCGAGTGCAATCTCCATTGCTACTTCATATTCTTTCGGCACAGTAAGAAGCTCAGCTACCGCACCTTCAATTCCATGAAGCCGACCATCGCGTGCTTTTAATACTTCCCTTACACCTTGATAGAATCCTGAATAGTCTTCTTGCATCTCTTCTAACATTTCTTTTCGGGAACGAGCCTGCTGAACAAATTGATACGCTTGGTACAATTTCGTTTCATTTTCACTATATTGCGCTTTGCAGTTTCCAAGCGTAGCTTCCGTCTTTTGTATGTTTGTAATGGTGTTTGCAATTTTCTCTTTTACTTGTTCATAATTCTCTACAAGCTTTGCTTTTTTTGTTGAAATTTGCATACGCATCTGTACATACTTTGCATTTTCTTCATCAAGACGTTGATTTTTAGAATTTTGTTGCTGGAATTGTTCCTCTAGCATAGACAGTTCATTACGATAACTTGCTTGTCGATTTAAAAGCTCAATATAATCACCTTTTAAATGTTCAATTTGTTCTTCCAAATCCTCTGCATATGTAGAAAGAAGTTTCTCGTTGTCTTGTAGTTTCTGTTCTAACTCTTTTACTCGGCTCGCAAATTTCATTAGTTCTTCTGTGCTTGCCTCAATATCACCATCATAGGTTCCAACTTTTTCTGTTAACTCACGAATAGATTGCTCAAGCTGTGCGCAATGCGAAGTTGCATTTTGCTTTCGCTCCTTCAATAACTCACGCTGCCCTTCTAATTTCTCTAACTCTTTACTAGAAAGAAGAAGAACCTCTTGCAACGAATCCACTGATTCATCGATTGCTTGCAGTTGACCACGGAATTCTTCTAACTCTACTTCACTTTTTTGTAAGTGCGTTGACATTTTGACTTCTTCATCTTTATTATGTCCAAACTGCTTACGAAGTGTTTCCCATTTTTCATGTAATTCTTCAATTTCATATACAATGAGAGCCGCTTCTACTTTTTCTAACTCTTCTTTTTTCTCAAGATAATCCTTCGCAATCGATGCCTGTCTTTCAAGTGGCTCCACTTGACTACTTAATTCGTGAATAATATCTTGCACACGATTTAAATTTTCTTGCGTTTCCGCTAATTTTCCTTCGGCTTTCTTTTTACGGAGTTTATATTTTAACACTCCAGCTGCTTCTTCAAATACGCCACGACGCTCTTCTGATTTACTGCTTAAAATCTCTTCAACTTTCCCTTGGCTAATAATCGAGAAAGCTTCCCGTCCCATACCAGAGTCCATAAATAAATCAATAATATCTTTTAAACGACAAGACTGCTTATTAATACGAAAATCACTATCTCCTGAACGAGAGACACGGCGCGTAACACTTACTTCGTTATATTCAATTGGCAAACGCTGATCTTCGTTATTTAAGGTTAATGTTACTTCTGCAACATTAACCGCTTTACGTGTATCACTTCCAGCAAAAATTACATCCTCCATTTTTGCTCCGCGTAATGATTTTACAGATTGTTCACCAAGTACCCAGCGAATCGCGTCCGTAATATTACTCTTTCCACTTCCGTTTGGACCAACTACAGATGTTACACCCGGAACAAAGTCAACGGATACACGCTCTGCAAAAGATTTAAATCCTACTATTTCTAATCTCTTTAAAAACACGAAAGGCCTTCCCCCTTTTCTCGGTTGTCATAGACGATTTCTTTCCATGTGTTACAAAAACAACCTAAAATACGGATCTATATTTATCTTTTATATACAAGTAAGAATGAACTCTTCTTTTTCTAATAAAGTGAAACTTTAATCAGTGGGGAGCTTCATCCCCCATTGATTATTAGCCCTTACCAATCGGGGTTTACTGCCCGCGAATAGCGGGATAAAGTTTCATTCTATGCATAAGGAATCCCCCTCATTTAAAGGGGGATTCCTTATGCTTCTTTATAATTGTTCTTTTAATGTTTTCAATGCTTCTGCAGCAGCTTGCTGTTCTGCTTCTTTTTTAGACTTCCCGCTTCCAAGACCTAAAGCCACGCTATTTAACGTTACACGTGACACAAATTCTCGATTGTGCGCTGGTCCTTTTTCTTGCAGAATTTGATATTCAATGTTACCGCTACCATCACGCTGAATTAATTCCTGCAGTTGACTCTTATAATCCATCACATGAGAAAAAGCACCTTCATTAATTTTTGGATATACAATTTCTTTTAAGAATTCCCAAACTGTATCCAATCCTTGATCAAGATAAAGGGCACCAATAAACGCTTCAAAGACATCCGCTAATAAAGCTGGTCGTTCACGTCCACCCGTCATTTCTTCCCCTTTTCCTAATAGAACGAGGTTACCAAATGACATTTCATTAGCAAAACGGACAAGAGATGGTTCACACACAACAGCTGCACGCAGCTTAGTTAATTCCCCTTCGCTCATTGTCGGATATTTTTGAAACAAATACTGCGATACAGTTAGTTCTAATACAGCGTCTCCAAGAAATTCAAGACGTTCATTGTCTTCATGTGGCTTTTTTCGATGCTCATTCACATACGATGAATGCGTAAATGCTTGAATCAATAATTTTTCATCCGTAAACGTAATACCTATTTTTTGTTGAAACGTTTTAAAAGCTTCACGATACTTTGTTTCATATTTTTTTTCTTTATATTTTCGGTACGGCATAGGTCCCTCCAGATATAAGCCGAGAAAGCCCCGCTATAAAACGGGACTTCACTCAAACATTATAGATGACTCTCTATGTAAGTCACAGCATCGCCAACAGTAGCAATCTTTTCAGCATCTTCATCAGAAATTTCCATTTCAAACTCATCTTCTAATTGCATAACAAGTTCTACTACATCTAGGGAGTCTGCACCTAAATCTTCTTTAAAGCTAGCAGCTTGTACTACTTCTGTTTCGTCTACTCCAAGACGATCTACGATGATTTTTGTTACACGCTCTAAAACATCTGCCATTTTCCATTCACCTCCCCTCAAGTATTATATTAAATATTGAACAAAAAAACTAGGCAAAATCAATTCTTTCCTCGTTTCTTTTGTTACATTACCATACCGCCATCGACATGTAGCGTCTGTCCCGTAATATATTTACTGTGATCAGCAGCAAAAAATGTTACAGCATTCGCGATATCTTGCGCTTCTCCAAACTTTGCAGCAGGAATTATTTTCAACATTTCTTCTTTCAAGTTTTCAGCTAATACCTCTGTCATATCTGTGGCGATAAACCCAGGCGCAATGGCATTTACTGTTATATTACGGCTAGCCAATTCTTTTGCAGACGTCTTTGTTAACCCTATAACCCCAGCTTTCGCTGCCACGTAATTTGCTTGTCCTGGATTTCCTGTAACCCCAACAACAGAAGCAATATTAATAATACGACCGTGACGCTGACGCATCATATAACGCGATACTGCTTTCGTACATAAGAAAACACCTTTTAAGTTTGTATCAATAACTGTATCCCATTCTTCTTCTTTCATACGCATCAATAAATTATCTCGCGTTACACCTGCATTATTTACAAGAATATCAACTTGTCCAAAAGTATCTACAGTTTGTTTCACCATATTTGTAACTTCTTCAGCAATTGCAACATTTGCTTGTACTGCAATTGCTTCCGAACCAAGATTTTTAATTTCATCCACAACTTCGTTTGCTTTTTGTTCATTTCCAGCATAGTTAACTACAACTGTTGCACCTTGCTTTGCTAAATCGATAGCAATTGCACGGCCAATCCCGCGTGATGCACCTGTTACTAATGCAACTTTCCCTTTTAACATCCGCTTTCTCCTCTCAAACTTGAAATGGTCTCTTTCAACGTCCCCTCATCATATATTGCATATACCTTTGTAGAAGGAGCAATTGATTTCATAAGGCCAGCAAGAACTTTCCCAGGTCCAATTTCAATAAATGTGTCCACACCATATTCTACCATACGTTCAATTGACGGATACCATAAAACAGGTGAATAGAGCTGTTCAATTAGCTTTTCTTGAATTTCTTCTTTACGAGTGATGCAATCTGCCGAAACATTTGCAACAACCGGAACTTTTGCATCTTGAATTGCAATTTCATTTAAAACATCTTGAAATTTCTCAGCTGCCGGCTTCATTAATGATGAATGAAACGGACCGCTAACACGAAGTGGAATCGCGCGTTTCGCACCGTTTTCTTTTGCCTTTTGCGAAGCTAGTTCTACACCTTGCTTCGTCCCAGAAATTACAATTTGTTTTGTACTATTCATATTCGCAATTTGCACAGCATAACCTTCTTTTGTAACTTCTTCTGTTACTTCCTTAAGCATAGCTGGATCTGCTCCTAAAATAGCGGCCATTGCACCTTCTCCGTTTGGAACAGCCTCTTCCATATACTCGCCTCGTTTTCTTACAGCGTATACACCATCTTCAAATGACAATGCTCCAGCTGCAACGAGTGCGCTATACTCACCTAAACTATGTCCTGCAACATAATCAGGCGTAATGTCATATTGTTTTAAAGCTGTTAAAATTGCAATACTCGTTGTTAATAACGCCGGCTGTGCATTTGTCGTTGCTGTCAACTTCTCCTGAGGCCCTTCAAAAATTAATGATGAAAGAGACTCATGTAAAATTTCATCTGCTTTCTGAAATACTTTCGCAACCTCTTTATCATTTCCCGCTAATTGTTGTCCCATTCCAACTATTTGTGAACCTTGGCCTGGAAAAAGAAATGCTAGTTTTCCCATTTCAAATCCTCCTCTTATTGAAGCGGCTCTTTCTCCATTACGTTTGAAATCATAGGAATCACTTCTTTCGCTACCATCTCTCTCGTTTGACGAATCGCACTAAAAATCGATTGATCATTGGAAGAACCATGAGCCTTAATGACAGGTGCTTTTAATCCAAACAATGCCGCACCGCCATACTCCGAATAATCCATTTTATCTTTCAATACCATAAGCTTCGGTTTTAAAACCGCCGCTGCTAATTTACTTGTAAACGAACTCATTAATTGTTCTTTTAACATAGAGAATAACGCAAGCGCTGTTCCTTCAAGTGATTTTAACGCTACATTCCCTGTAAATCCATCACATACAACTACATCTGCCACACCTTGTAATAAGTCCCTTGACTCGACGTTCCCAACGAAGTTAATTGGGGCATCTTTCAGCATTGCAAATACTTGCTTTGTAAGTTCATTTCCTTTTCCATCTTCTGTCCCAACATTTAAAAGACCAACGCGTGGATTGTTAATTCCTCTTACCTTTTCGGCATATACAGAACCCATGACAGCATATTGATATAAATGAATTGGTTTGGCATCAACATTTGCTCCAACATCTAACATAACAAACCCTTTGCCATCAATTGTCGGCATTGTAGGTGACAATGCTGGACGTTCAATCCCTTCCATACGTCCAACAACAAATAACCCAGCTGCCATCAAAGCTCCTGTATTACCTGCCGAAATACAAGCATCAGCCGCTTCTTCTTTTACTTGCTGCGCTGCAAGTACCATCGAAGCTTGCTTTTTGCGACGAACCGCTCTTACAGGCTCATCTGTTCCTTCAATGATTTCATCCGTATGAAGCACTGTAATGCGTTCTTCGTTCGTTAAATATTTACGAATCTCATCTTCTTTTCCTACCAATGTAATATGTAAATCTGAATACTGCCTAATTGCTTTCATTGCTCCTAATACGGCTGCTTTTGGAGCATGATCTCCGCCCATTGCATCTATTGCGATTTTCATAACTTATTACCTTCCTCACTATAATTACTAGATCGATACATTTCAAAAGTGCCTGAAAAAACAAGTTCTTCTCCAACAAAGCTGTGCACTTTGATAACCGTTCGACCTTTATCATTCTCAACATCTTCAACGCGTGCTTTTGCGACAACGCGCTCTCCCAATTTTACAGGGCGAATATATCGAATAGTAGACTTTGCAGTTAAAGCAAGTTCTTCATCAATAACCGCAACAGCTAGTGAGTTTGCTTGGGCGAACAAATGATGCCCACGGGCAATTTGATTTCGTTTAAACACATGCTCCACCTTTACTTCAAAGATGGAAATTGCGTGTCTATCTAATTCTATATCAATAATTTCTCCAACTACCTCTTCTAGAGGCAAGGATTTTACATCTTCTTCATGTTGTTTCGTTGCCACATGCTTAATTCGCTCTCTTAACTCAGGAATAGATAATTCCATGCGATCAAGGCGAACTGTTTGTATGCTTACTTGAAACTGCTCTGCTAATTCTTCATCCGTGACAAACGGATTCGTTTCTATCGTTTGTTGTAATAACGCTTGTCTTTCTTTTTTACTTTTTCTTTTTTTCATACCGCACCATCCAATTTTTATGACTAGGTACTAACAGTAGTATATAATCATTAAAAGTAGAATGCAACAAAAATTTTATACATTCCCTTTTAATCGAGCTTCTCTCCTTGAAATACACCTGTTCTTTCTAGATAAACGCGCAATGTTGCATATTGTTCATTATGCCAAAACGCTTCCGAATCAACGAGCAATGCTGCATCTTGCCTTGCCGTTTCTAACGCTCGATAATCATGTACCATATCAGCCACCTTAAACTCTGGTAGACCACTTTGTTTACTTCCAAAGAAATCACCAGGACCTCGTAACTCTAAATCTTTCTCCGATAATACAAATCCATCATTCGTTTCTGTCATAATACGCATGCGCTCTTTCCCAGTTTCCGATTTGGGATCTGCAATTAAAAGACAATAAGACTGTTCATCCCCACGCCCCACACGTCCTCTAAGCTGATGAAGCTGAGATAAACCAAAACGCTCTGCATCATAAATGACCATAACCGTTGCATTTGGCACGTTAACACCAACCTCAACTACCGTTGTCGAAACGAGGATTTGTAATTCATTTTCACTAAACTGCCCCATCACATCTTCTTTTTCCTTTGAAGATAGGCGCCCGTGCATTAACCCTACTTGAAACTTCCCTTGATAATGATGCATAAGCATACTGTGCAAATCAATCGCATTTTGCACATCCAATTTCTCAGATTCTTCAATTAGTGGACAAATAACGTAAGCTTGCCTTCCCTTCTTCACTTCTTTTTCAACAAAGCTGAGAACACGATCTAACATGTCGTGCTTCGCCCAATATGTTTCAATTACTTTACGGCCAGCTGGCATCTCATCAATAATCGAAACATCCATTTCTCCAAAAGCAGTAATTGCCAGCGTTCGAGGAATTGGAGTTGCCGTCATAAATAACACATCTGGACTTTCTCCTTTTTCCCGCAAGACGCGGCGCTGCGCCACTCCAAAACGGTGCTGTTCATCCGTAATAACAAGTCCTAGCCTGTGAAAAATGACCTCATCTTGAATTAAGGCATGCGTTCCAACAAGAATATCTATTTCTCCCTGCTCGAGTTTCGCTAAAATTTCACGACGACGCACTCCTTTTACTGAACTTGTTAATAATTCAACATTCATACCAAAATGAGAAAACGTATCCGCTAGCGATTGATAATGTTGCTCTGCTAAAATTTCTGTAGGAACCATTAACGCCCCCTGATAATGCGCTAACTTTGCTGCATAAAGAGCAATAGCAGCTACTACTGTTTTCCCAGACCCTACATCTCCTTGCAACAATCGATTCATTCGATATGGAGACTGTAAATCTTTCATAACCTCAGAAACAACGCGGCGCTGGGCACCAGTTAGCGGAAACGGAAGCGCCTCGATAAACTCTTCTAATTTTTCGGTAGAAATTGTTTTTTCCGTTCCTTTCGAACTCTCTCTTTCCATTTTACGAAGAGCTTGCATCTTAAGTTGAAATAAGAAAAACTCTTCATATACAAAACGGCGACGTGCTTGCTTCAAGTCTTCTTGTCCAACAGGAAAATGCAGCCCCCGAAGCGCCTCATAACGTGGTAATAATTTATAACGCCCTAGCAAACCCTCCGGTAATACTTCTGTTATAGTAGAACCGTATTCTTTTAGTGCTTGTGCGATAAAACGGCGTATTTGCTTCACTGTTAATTTTCCTTTTACAGAATACACCGGTTCTACTTCTTGCTGTCGTACCACTGGGCCAAAGTGAAGCTCAGATACAGAAATAGTTTGGCGATGTTGATCCCACTTACCAGTAATCGTTACCGTCTCATCCAGGTTTAATTTTTGCTTATAATACGGTCTATTAAAGCAAACAGCCGTAATTAAATACCGTCCGACAAGAACACGAACTGTGAGACGCGATTTTTTCTTTCCATAATATTGCAATAAGGGAGCACTATGCACCTTTCCTTCTACTGTCACTCGTTCATCGTGCTTTACTTCTGCTAAATCCTTCATCGCATAGTCTTCATAACGGTACGGAAAATGCTCTAATAAATGGGAAACTGTATAAATCCCCATCTCATGTAATAATTCAGATGTCTCTTCCCCGATTCCCTTTACAACCGTAACAGGAACTTGCACAACTTCATTCAAGATTTTCACGCTCCGTCACTTCATTTTCTTATTGTCACTATATCGTTACTTTCGATACTTATATTCATAGTAATTCCACACAACTTGTAATTGCTCTCTTCTACCATCTCTATTTTATCATAGGCATTCTAAGCGCAACTACTCTCATATACTCTTCACTCTATCCGTCGTATGTAACATATTTGAAAATCAGCAAACTGAATAAGGGACAACTATGAGTATGAACCAATTCATTCAGCGAGATCTCATAAAGTGAAACTTCCATCAACGTCGTTACCTTCATCTCACCTCTTTGAGGCGGGAGTCTTACTACCCAAGCTTTCCACGAGCGATATACAAAACGAAGAAATATATACGAAAGAAAAGAGCCTCACTATAACAGCAAGGCTCTTCTTTATCATCATTATGCTAGCCTTTTGAAGAAGAGCCACTGACAACATCCCGTCGCTAGCCCTCACTCATTAGCAGATAAACAGCTCATCCCTCAACAAAAATAAGGATTTCAGCTTATTCTACAGAGAAGATGAAAGAATATACAGGTTGATTTCCTTGGTGAACTTCTACCTCTACATCTTCGAATTTTCCTTCTACAAATGCAGCTAATGCAGCAACTTCTTCATCAGTTGCATCTTCACCTTGTAGAATCGTTAAAATCTCAGAATCTTCATCCAACATACTTGCTAGCAATTGCTCTGCTGCAGCTACTTTGTCTCCATTTGTAGAGACAATTTTGCCGTCTGCAATGCACATGAAGTCATTCTTTTGAATTGCTACACCGTCAATTTCTGTATCGCGAACTGCATACGTAATTTGACCTGTTTTCACATGAGCAAGTGCTTCTTTCATGCTTTCTTCGTTCTCTTCTAACGTTCCTGCAGGATTAAACGCTAGCATAGCAGCCATCCCTTGTGGAACAGTTTTAGAACGAACAACGATAACATCTTGATCAACGACAGACGCAGCTTGCTCTGCTGCCATCACGATATTCCCGTTATTTGGTAAAATAATAATTTTTTCAGCGTTAGCTTCTTCAATTGCCTTTACGATATCCTCCGTACTTGGATTCATCGTTTGGCCACCCTCAATCACTTGTGTCGCGCCGATGCTCTCGAATAGGTTTTTAATACCAGATCCCATCGCTACTGTTACAATGCCGTACTCTTGTTTCTCTTTGGGTTGCTTTATTTCCTTATGCATTGGTGTTGGCTCATCCAATAAAGCAGTATGCTGCTCACGCATATTTTCTACCTTGATTTTAATTAAACTACCGTAACGTTGCCCGTAGTTCATCGCATCTCCAGGATGTTCTACATGAATATGAACTTTTACAACTTCCTCATCCGATACAACAAGTAACGAATCACCATATGCACTAATATCTTCGCGGAATTTTTGCTCAGAGAAATTATGTTCTTTCATTTTCTCCGGCTCCAATTTCACCATAAATTCAGTACAATATCCGTATGTAATATCTTCTGTACTCAATTGGCTTTGTACACTACGGTGATGCTCTGCACGTACCATTTCATTCATAGATGGTTGCGCTGGTGCATCAGAAGAAATTGTTTCTCCTTTTAAGTCAGCTAAAAAGCCCTCATATACCACAACAAGACCTTTACCACCGCTATCTACAACACCAACTTGTTTTAATACAGGTAATAGATCTGGCGTACGATTTAACGATGCATTTGCTTCTTTCACAACATCTTCCATAAACAAAACAAAGTCGCGCTGTTTTTTCGCAACTGTGACTGCATGTTTACTCGTTTCTCTCGCAACTGTTAAAATAGTTCCCTCAATCGGTTTCATAACCGCTTTATATGCCGTTTCTACACCAGCTTCTAAAGCTGCTGCAAAATCAGCTGTTGTTAACTCTTCTTTTTGTTCAATTGATTTAGAAAAGCCACGGAACAACTGAGATAAAATAACACCCGAGTTACCACGTGCTCCCATTAATAATCCTTTTGCTAAACTTACTCCGACTTTACCAGCGTGTTGTGACGGTTTCTCTTTAACTTCGCGCGCACCTGAAGTCATTGATAAATTCATATTTGTACCGGTATCGCCATCTGGAACTGGAAAAACGTTTAAAGCATCAACAAGCTGAACATTGTTTGTTAAATTATTCGCTCCTTGTATGATCATTTGTGACAAACGTTTTCCATCAATTTTTTGAATTGACACAGTTCTTCCTCCTTAATGCACATTACAAGTTTATTACTTTAACTCCTTGGACATAGATATTTACAGAATCTACTGCTAGTCCTACCGTTTGATCTAGTGTATATTTCACTTTCGTTTGGACGTTATGTGCTACCTCTGAAATTTTTGTACCATAGCTCACGATAATATACATATCAATATGTACTTCATCTTCGTCTTTACGAACGATAACGCCTCTAGTGAAGTTTTCTTTTCGTAAAATGTCTGTTAATCCATCTTTTAATTGGTTTTTTGAAGCCATACCAACGATACCGTAGCAATCTACCGCGGCACCTCCAGCAATTGTTGCAATTACCTCTGTACTAATATCAATTTGACCGTACTTCGTTTTAATTTCAATTGACATCTCGTTTCCCCCTTCAGAAATGGTGAAAGTGAGCTAGACTACTTTAGTTACTATCATATAATCTTTTCAAAGAAAATTCCATCGTTCTTTCTTTTCGCTCTCACATTTATACAATAAAGTAGCACTTTTTATGATGAGCACAATAGTCCATTGTTATTATACAACATGTATCACTATAATATGTCAAGTGATTTCTCTTGATTTCTACCTTTCTTTCTTTTCATATAGTGTCAAGTAATTTTTCTTGATTTCTTTTTTATACACTGTTGCATTCTCTTTTTAGTTGTGTTAAATTATAGTAGTGTTTTTAGCATCGCATAAAAGACTAACATTGAAAAAAATACGTATGTTACGGTAGTTAAGGGAGGGAAATATAGATGGCTCGTGTTTGTGCTATTACTGGAAGAAAATCTCGTTCTGGGAACTCACGTTCTCACGCAATGAACAAAACAAAACGTAAATGGGGCGCTAACCTTCAAAAAGTTCGCGTACGCATCGACGGTAAAGTTCAACGTGTTTACGTTTCTGCTAGAGCGTTAAAATCTGGCAAAATCGAACGTGTTTAATAATAAAAAAAAGAGCCTATAGGCTCTTTTTTTATTATCTCCATGAAAAAAGCACCGGTAATAGGCGCTTTTTTTATCCCTTTTTAAAGGTATTTAACATCGCACGAACAATTCCACCAAGAAATTTTGGCAACTTAATTGTATAAAATCTCATGGTTTCCCTCCTAATCCCCATTACTCCACTTGTTTACTATATGGCGTAGCAGCAAAAATGTTTCTTCAATCAGCGCTTCTTATCACCATTAATATGCCAGAAGTAAATGAAAAAGTACCTTTTTCCGCAACGAGTTCATTACTAATACAAAGTGTCGATCCCCATTCTATCGTTTTATCCGTAAGAGGATATTTAAAACCGTGAAGTGTAATGCCTTTTACAATTTCCGTAACCGGTACAAATGATACATATGGAAACTGGTTATTTGCTTCAATTATATATGTACCCACTTTTTTTACAGCTATTTCATTTTGATTATCAACAATATGCATTTCAGTATGTGCATGCAAACCTTTTAGCAGCATTTGTATGTTCGCTAAACCATGATCAAGCCTTCCACCTGTAGCACCAAAAATACGAACTAGTTTTGGCTTTTGCTCCAATGCCCAGTTAATTGCAATTTCTAAATCAGTTTGATCCTTTTCCCGCGGAACAATATGTAACTCACTTGTTTGTTTTTGCATCCATGCTAATTCCTCAGCTGTAACTGAATCATAGTCACCAAAAGCGACTGACGGTATGATCCCTCTCTGCAATAAATGGTACACCCCTCGGTCTACCGCAGCCCATACAACCTCTTCACTTTTATATTTGGAGAAATCAGCACAATACTCGACGGGTCCACCAGCTAAAATATGAATAATCATGTTCTCTTCTCCTTCTATAGAAAAAAGGCAATCTGCCAGTCGGTAGATTGCCTTTTTCACACTTTCCCCGTTCTAACGGTCATAAAACTCTCAAGTCATAAGTGTTACTTGTATCTTTATCCACGAATTACTCGAATTGCTTCACCACGGTCTTTTTGATTGTATACTGCTGAACCTGCTACAAGGACGTTTGCTCCTGCTTCCACACAAAGCCTAGCAGTCTCAGCATTTACACCACCATCAACTTCAATTTCTACTTGCAAATTACGCTCCCTGACCATTTCTGCAACTTGCTTAATTTTTGGTAATACAGAATGAATAAATTTCTGCCCACCAAAGCCTGGATTTACTGTCATAAGTAATACCATATCTATATCTTCTAATACATGTTCAATTATAGAAACTGGTGTATGCGGATTTAAAACGACTCCTGCTTTAATACCATGCGATTTAATTAATTGAATTGTACGATGTAAATGTGGACAAGTTTCCACATGAACAGTAATAATATCTGCTCCTGCTTTTGCAAAAGTAGGAATATAATTATCAGGATTTTCGATCATTAAATGTACATCTAATGGTAAAGATGTAATCGGACGAATTGCCTCTACAATTAATGGACCGATTGTAATGTTCGGAACAAAATGTCCATCCATTACATCAACATGAATGTAATCCGCTCCGCCTTTCTCTACATCTTTAATCTCTTCCCCTAATTTCGAAAAATCTGCTGATAAAATCGATGGTGCAATTTTAATCATGATTAATACCTCGGCTTTCTCTCTCTAATTTCTTCTACAAACTGTTTGTAATTTTCATAACGATAACGAGTAATCTTACCTTCTTCAACCGCTGTCTTTACCGCACATTTCGGTTCCGAAAGGTGTGTACACCCTCTAAATTTACAGTATTGACTCTCTTCTTTCAACTCTGGAAAACAATGTGTAAGATCTTCTACTTCTATATCAATGAAATCGAGAGAACTAAAACCTGGTGTATCTGCGACCAGACCACTTCCCACTTCAATTAATTCCACATGTCTTGTCGTATGCTTACCGCGGCCTAAATGAGTTGAAATATCGTTTGTTTTCAATGCTAAATCCGGACGCAGTACATTTAGTATTGATGATTTTCCTACACCCGATTGCCCCGCAACAACAGAAACACAACCTTCTAACAATGGTTTTAAAATATCAATACTGTCCGATGCGATTGTAGAAGTAAATATTACGTCATATCCCATTGCACGATAATCATTTGCATACGATTCAACCGTTTCTCGCATTTTGTCATCTACTAAATCCATTTTACTAATGCAAATAATAGGTGTAATGTTATGAAATTCAATTAATACTAAAAAGCGATCTAATAATCCCGGATTAAAATCTGGCTCGACTGCAGAAAAAACAAGAATCGCCTGATCGACGTTTGCAATTGGTGGTCTGACAAGTTCATTTTTACGCTCAAAAACCTCTAAAACATACCCTTCACTCGGATTATCCGCTTGAAAAATGACTTGATCTCCAACAAGTGGTGTAATTTTATTTTTTCGGAATACACCACGGCCACGGCACTGTGTAATACCTTCTTCATGCTGTACATAATAAAAACCACTTAAAGCTTTTATAATTTTTCCTTCTGCCATATAATCCTCCTTTATTCTATATAAAGTGAAACTTTAATCAGTCGGGGTTTTCTTCATCCCCCACTGATTATTAGCCCTCACCAATCAGGCTTTTACGGGCAGTTTATCCCTCACCTAACTTCTTTGCTTTCGCTAAACTTTGAAGTGAGGGTATTACTGCCCGTTAATGCGGGATAACTCCAATTTGTAACTAATTGTTTAAAGTTATACATTCATCAGTTCAGAGCTTGCTTAATCCTCTATATTTTGAGTCGCAAAGCTTTACTATCTGCTAGAGCAGGATATGCAACCTAAATTCTCGTAGCGTATAGAAGCAATAGGATCCACTCATCATACAAGGAAAGTGGAATCCAACGAATGGAGACTCCCCTTTATTGAGTTGGATATGGCACTTCTTTATCAATGATAGTCGTTCCATCTCGAACAATTTTATAATGTCCTTTTGTTTCCTCTTGAATTACAAACTCTAGAGAAATAGTAGCTGATTCTGTTATCGTTCGCGTCTCAATTGGCTTATCCATCTTCTGCTGCATATCTTCTTTATAGATCTCAACTGTTTGTGGTTTTTTTTCACCAGCTAGAGAAGCTTCATATGGAATCACAATATTATCTACTTTTACAGTTTTCGTTACTTTTGGTTTCGGTCCATCAGATACAATAATTGTTACTTTATCCCCTTCTTTTAATGGTATTCCTGGTTTTGGGGATTGCGAAATCACCAGTCCTTTATCAACTGTATCTGAATATTCCCTTTTTACATCTGGGATAATTTTTTTCTCATTCAAATAGCTATTCACGCTATTTTCTGTCCACCCCGAAAAGTTAGCAGGGCGAATTTCATAAGGACCTTTACTTACCCAAATTTTTATATCTTGCTCATTTTCTACAATCAACTCATCTGCATTTGGCGTTTGTTCTACAATTTCACCTTTCGGCTTTTCGCTTTCAATATAATAGGGGACAACAATTTTATATTGTCCTTCTAATTCATTCTTCAGACCTTCAAAATCTTTGCCAATTAAATTACGCATTTTATTCTTCTGTTTTCCACCAGATTGATAAATAGTAATTTTTGTATCTTCCTTCACAACACGTCCTGCTACTGGACTTGTTTTAATAACCTTCCCAGCTTCCACATCATCTGTATAGACAATATTAGGTTCGGCCACATCAAACCCTTTCTCAACAAGAGAATTGACCGCGGTTTCATATTTCATACCGGACACATCTGGAACTTTTACATCTTTCGGTATAAAAAATCCTGGAATTACAGTAAGAGCTAACGTAGTACCAATAGCTAAAAGTAAAAATGTTGTGATTAAAACTTTAAACCATTTATTACTTCGCTGTTTTTTCTTTTTTGGTTTCACTTGCTCATCTTTCGTCTGTTCATCCGTCTTCTTTTCAGTTAGTATGATTGTTTCATCACTCACATTTTCCAGTAAATGTTCCTGCTGAATGATTGGAATTGCTTTTGTCGCTTCCATATCTTCAGGTATATAGAACGGCTGCTCATTAATTCGCTCTGGATATAATGCTGTTTCAATATCTCGCTTCATCGCATTTGCAGACTGATAACGATGAAATGGATCTTTGGCAGTCGCTTTTAAAATAATATTTTCCACACTTTGCGGAATATCCGGATTCCATCGTTTCGGAGATGGTGTTTCATTTTGTAAATGTTTTAATGCAATGGCAACTGCAGACTCTCCAGAAAATGGCAGGCGTCCCGTTAACAATTCAAACATGACAATTCCAAGAGAATATATATCTGACTGTTTATTCGCTATTCCCCCGCGCGCTTGTTCAGGTGACAAATAATGAACAGAACCAAGGACTGAATTCGTATGCGTAATTGTTGTTGCACCATTCGTTGCCGTCGCTATTCCAAAATCCGTCACCTTTACAATCCCATCACTTCGAATTAAAATATTGTGTGGTTTTATATCCCGATGTACAATTTCAAAATGATGGGCGTGTGCCATTGCAGATGTTAACTGCTCCATAATATCAAGAGCTTCTCCTATAGGTAGCAGCCCTCGCTGATTTATGTATTGTTTTAATGTTTGTCCCGGGACATATTCCATGACAAGATAGTAAATGCCATCTTCTTCCCCAACATCATACATATTCACAATATTTGGATGCGACAACGTTGTGACAGATTGCGCTTCTCGATGAAAACGTTTAATAAATTCATCGTTATTTGCATAATCGAGCCGCAATATTTTTACCGCCACATCCCGGTCCAGTATATCGTCATGAGCTAAATATACATTGGCCATTCCGCCGCCGCCAATCATTTTCAGCAATTTATAACGGTCATTTAGGCGTTTTCCAATCATCACGTTGTCATTCACCTACTTTCGTTTGCCGGATCCGTATAATCAACAATGACAAGAGTAATATTATCTTCTCCACCAAGATCGTTCGCAAGTTGAACAAGATGTTTTCCCTTTGTCTCTAGCTGTTGGTTTAATTGCAAAATCTTTTTCATATCATCCATTGCAACTTTATTTGATAATCCGTCAGAGCAAAGAAGCAGTTGATCGTTTTCTTCTAACACTAATGTTTTGACATCTAATTCAACTTTTTCTTCTGTTCCAAGTGCCCGTAATAGCACATTCTTTTTCGGATGGTATTCCGCATCCTCTTTTGAAATCTCTCCATGTCTTACAAGTTCATTTACGAGTGAATGGTCTTCCGTTACAAGCGATATATGTCCATCTGATACCATATAACAACGGCTATCTCCTATATGTCCAATCGTTACAAATCCCGCTGTACAAACAGCCACAACAATTGTTGTCCCCATTCCACTGCACTCTGTATGCTTCTTAGAGTACTGATATACTCGCTCATTAATCATCTCGACATACGTATGTAGCCACTGCTCTGCCTTTTTTGGTGTATCCATATTATAAGATTGTTTCCAGTAATCACGGAATAATTGAATGGTCATCGAGCTAGCGATATCGCCTGCTCGATGACCTCCCATTCCATCAGCCACTACTACTAATATATTTCCATCTAAATTCTGAAAAACTCCTGCACTATCTTCATTATGTTGACGAACTTTTCCTTTATCCGATAGAAACACGGTTTTCATCTTGTCACCTCGTCTCTTCTTTGCGCTCCTTCGCACGCAACTGGCCACAGGCAGCATCAATATCATGTCCTTGTTCACGACGAATCGTTACATTCACACCACGATCTTTTAACGTTTTTTCAAATAAGAAAATTTGTTCACGTGGCGTTCTCACGTAATCGCGTTCCGGTACATAGTTAACCGGAATTAAGTTCACATGACATTTAACACCTTTTAACAGTTGAGCAAGTTCTTCAGCATGCTCAACTTGGTCGTTTTCTCCTCCAAATAAACCATATTCGAATGTAATACGACGCCCGGTTCTATTTACATAATATTTAATAGCTTCCATTAAATCAGGTAGCTTATAAGCACGGTTAATCGGCATTAATTTTGAACGCAATTCTGAGTTAGGAGCGTGCAGCGAAATCGCAAAGTTAATTTGTAAATCTTCCTCAGCGAACTTATAAATTTTCGGGATAATTCCACTAGTTGAAACCGTCATATGACGCGCACCGATATGAATTCCTTTTTCATGATTTACAATGCGTAAAAATGCCATTAAATTATCATAGTTATCAAACGGTTCTCCAATTCCCATTACAACAAGAGAACTAACACGTTCTTCTGTTTCATCGAGCGCACGCTGTACTTCTACAACTTGTGCTACAATTTCTCCAGCTTCTAAATTACGCTTTAAACCACCAAGCGTTGATGCACAGAACGTACAACCAATTCGGCAACCAACCTGCGTTGTTACACAAATGGAATTTCCATATTCATGTCGCATTAATACCGTTTCAATGGAATAGCCATCATATAATTGAAATAAAAATTTAATTGTACCATCGGAAGATGTTTGTTTTACTAACGTAGTTAACGTAGTAATATCAAAGGAATTCGACAATTTATCACGCAATCCTTTGGAAAGGTTTGTCATATCCTCATAATTTTTCACACGTTTTTTATATAACCAATCAAAAATTTGGCCTGCACGGAATGTAGGTTCTCCCTGTTCCTTTAACCAATCTTGCATCTCATGAAGTTGTAAAGAATAAATAGACATTTTTTTTGTTTCTAGATTTTTCTTTTGTTTTTTTACAGTCGTTTCCATGATGCTACACCCTCTTTCTTAAACAAGCAATATAAAAGCCATCTGTTGCAAAATAATGCGGTAAAATTTGTAATTGTCCTTCATTTATATACGGGCTTACCTTTTCTGGCATGCGCTCTTTCACAGTAGAATCCCATTCAAATTCAGGATGTGCTTGTAGAAATTGCTCTATCACTTGTTCATTTTCTATTTTTTCAATTGTACACGTACTATAAACGAGTCGGCCGCCTTCTTTTAAAAGAGGTGCTACTTTTTCTAGTATCGCTAGCTGGATTGTCGATAGTCTTTCGCTATCTTCTTTTCCTTTTCCTTTACCTAATTTAATATCAGGTTTGCGGCGTATTACACCAAACCCAGAACACGGTGCGTCTACTAATATTTTATCAAAGCTTTCGTTTTCGAAATGCTCTTGTACTTTTCTTGCATCCAACGCTTTTGTTTCCACGTTTTCTAAATCAAGGCGCTTCGCCTGCTGCTGAATTAAACGCACTTTATGTGGATGTAAATCCAGTGACATTACCTGCCCAGTTCCATTTAACAGTTCTGCAATATGCGTTGTTTTTCCACCTGGAGCAGCGCAACTATCAAGAACTGTATCTCCTGCTTCTGGATTTAAGGCACGTGCAACAAGCATAGAACTTTCATCTTGAATGGAAAGAAAACCTTTTCGGAATGCTTCTGTATGCGCTACATTCCCCTTTTCAATTTGAATGGCATCTTCCGATAAGTCGCCACGCTTCGCTTGTACACCCTCATTTTGCAGTAAGGTAATAGCCTCTTCTACCGTTCCTTTTGCCACGTTTACACGTGCAGCAGAAACAGGCGGAAGCAAGTTCACTTCACACATTTTTTGTGCCGTATCTAGATTATATGCTGTTACCCACTCATGAATAAGCCACTCAGGATGACTTGTTGCAACTGCAAGTCGCTTCTCTGGATTTTCGATTTCATCTACAGATGGAACACCTTCACGCTGAATAGAACGAAGTACCCCATTGACCATTCCTGCAATTCCTTTATGACCACGACGCTTTGCAATTTCAACCGCTTCATGAATGACCGCTCTTTCTGGAACACGGTCTAAATATAACATCTGGTATAAAGAAAGGCGTAATAGAACTTTTACCCATGCCTCTACTTTTTTTCTTAAAAATGGTTGCAAGTAGTAATCAAGTGTATCACGGCGTTGAATCGTTCCATATACAATTTCTGTTAATAATCCGATGTCTTTTTTATCAATTTCACTTTTTTCAATCAAATTATTTAAAAGTAAATTGCTGTATGCACCGCTTTTTTCTATCTGTATTAAACCATCAAGGGCTAACTCACGAACATTTTGCCTCATGCTTCTTCTCCTAACTTCGTGCCAATCTCAGGTTTTGTTCCACGTAAAAATTGTGCACAGTTCATACGTTTTTTACCCGATGGCTGCAATTCAGTAATTTTGATTGCCGTTTCATTTCCTGTTTTCACAACAAAACCATCTTCTTCAACTGCTATAATTGTGCCCGCTTCAGCTTGCTCTTTTATTAGAACTTTTTCACCCCACCATACTTTTACAACTTGTCCTGCTAAAGTTGTATAAGCAACCGGCCAAGGGTTTAAGCCACGAATGTGATTGTAAACTTCTTCACCTGTTTTCGTCCAGTCAATTTTTTCTTGCTCACGTTTAATATTGTATGCAAAAGTTGCTTCCTCATTATTTTGTTTGATAGGTTCTAATTTCCCTTGTAGTAAAAGCGGCACTGTTTTCGATAATAAATGTGATCCAGCCTCACTTAATTTATCAAATAATGAACCTGTTGTTTCACGTTCCTCAATTTCAACTTCTACTTGCGTTAAAATATCACCAGCATCCAATTTTTCAACCATATACATAATTGTAATGCCTGTTTTTTCTTTTCCTTGCATGATGGAATAATGAATTGGTGCACCACCGCGAAGTTCTGGGAGTAATGAAGCATGGACGTTAATACATCCGTACTTTGGTGCTTCTAAAATTTCGTTTGGTACAATTTGTCCGAATGCAGCTGTCACGATTAAATCCGCCTGCAAGGCCAACACTTTTTCATATTCATCTTTTTCACGAATTTTTAACGGTTGCAACACTGGAATACCATGTTTTTCCGCTTCTACCTTAACAGGAGTTGGCGTCATAACCTTTTTTCTGCCCACTGGACGATCCGGCTGCGTCACAACACCAATCACATCATATCCATCTTCAATAAGACGACGAAGCACCGGTACAGAAAAGTCCGGTGTTCCCATAAATACTACTTTCACCATTCAAAAACCGCTCCTTTTACATCTCTTCTAATTCATTTTCCTCATAATATCTCGTCACTTTCGATGTAAATAATACACCATGTAAATGATCGATTTCATGTTGAATTGCACGTGCTAGAAAATCGTCGGCCTCTAATAAAAATACTTTTCCACGACGATTTTGAGCGCGCACTTTAATATATTCCGCACGCTTTACCTCACCATAAAGTCCCGGAAAACTTAAGCAGCCTTCGGGACCTACTTGTTCACCACGTTTTTCTAAAATAACTGGATTAATCAGTTCAATCTTTCCAGTATCATCGCCGATATCAACAACAGCCACTTGCAAACTTACACCGACTTGCGGTGCAGCTAAACCGACACCATCTGCAACTAACATTGTTTCGTGCATATCTTTTAATAACTTCACTAACTTTTTATCAAAGTTAATAACCCGTTCACATGGGGTTTCTAACACTTCATTTGGATGATTTACAATTGCTAAAACTGCCATATTTCCCTCCGCTACATTAACATTGTTGGATTAAAGTCAATTGAGATCTGTAGCTCTTTTTGCATTTCTGCTTGATAATGTTCATTTACCATTCTGAGCACGTACTTTAAGTTTGGTTCCCGTTTGTATTTTATCATGCATTGATAGCGATATCTATCCTTTATCCTTGGAATTGCTGATGCAACCGGACCTAATATCATCGTTTGCTGTGAACAGTGTTGCCGTAAGTAGCCGACAATTTTTTCCGTTACTTGCACTGCTTTTAATAATTCTGGATGCGATACTGTTACAAGAGCAACATAATAGTAGGGTGGATACTGCATCATTTTCCTCATATGCATCTCTCGTTCAAAGAACACATCGTACTGCTGATCTTTTGCTAGTTCTACACTATAATGCTCCGGTGTATACGTTTGAATTACCACTTCCCCTGGTAAATCATGACGTCCAGCACGTCCGCTTACTTGTGTCAATAACTGATACGTTTTTTCACTTGCTCGAAAATCTGGCAAATGTAGCATCGTATCAGCGGTTAATACACCAACAAGCGTAACTTTTGGAAAATCAAGACCTTTCGCAATCATCTGCGTTCCTAGTAAAATATCCGCCTTCTCTTCACCGAATGCTTTTAACAGCTTTTCATGCGTCCCTTTACGACTTGTCGTATCAACATCCATTCGAATGACACGCGCTTCAGGAAACAACTTTGTAATTTCTTCTTCCACCTTTTGTGTACCTGTTCCGAAGAACCGAATATAGGAACTATCACAAGCAGGACAAGCATTTGGTAAATTTTCCTCATAGCTACAATAGTGACATTTCAAACGATTATTCATCCTGTGATACGTAAGTGAAATATCACAATGTGGGCATTGTACCACATAGCCACAATCACGGCACATGACAAATGTCGAATGCCCTCTTCTATTTAAAAAGAGAACCATTTGCTCCTTTTTCTCTAATCGATCCGTTATTTTTTCATGAAGCAGCTTAGAAAACATCGAACGATTCCCATCACGCAATTCTTCACGCATATCGATAATCTCCACTGTAGGCAACGCTTGTTCATTCATACGTTTTTGCATTGTTAACAGCTCGTAGACACCTTTTTTTGCTCTAGCAAATGATTCAAGTGTCGGTGTGGCACTTCCGAGCACGACTGGACAGCCATGATATTGACCTCTCCAAATCGCAACATCACGCGCATGATATCGTGGATTGTCTTCTTGTTTATAGCTAGATTCATGCTCTTCATCAATAATAACAATACCTAAATTTTCAAATGGAGCATAAATGGCAGATCGTGCTCCCACAACCACTTTGACTTCTTTTCGTAAAATTTTACGCCATTCATCATATTTTTCCCCAACTGATAATGCACTATGAAGAACAGCAACTTGAGAGCCAAAGCGTCCTTTAAAACGATCTACCATTTGCGGTGTTAACGCAATTTCTGGAACGAGCACAATCGCTTCTTTTCCTTTTCGCAATACCGCATCGATTGATTGTAAATACACTTCGGTTTTACCACTTCCTGTTACACCATATAGTAAAAATGAATTGTGCGTTTCATTTGCAATAGATGACAAAATAGGCGTAATCACTTGCTCTTGTTCAGTTGTAAGCGGAAATGGCTTTGTCTGTTCAAATGCATCATCGTCATAAGGATTACGATATACTTCCACATACTTTTCTGAGAGTAACCCTTTTTTCACAAGTGACTTTACCGGCGCATCTGTTATTTGCAGTTCTTCTGTTAATGTTTTTAATGGTACGCTATGATAATTTTCTACAAAATAATAAAGTACGTCTTGTTGCTTCTTACTTTTCAGCTCATATGCTGCTGCTTCTAATTGTTCTTGAAGAAGCACAGGCTGAACCACTCTTTGTTTTTTCTTTTGTACTTTATCCCTTACTTTGTACACAACTTCAATCGTACCGTTTGCAATCTCTTTTTGTACTATACGATATATATGTGGATGTGCCCCAAGTTCTTCCCAATCTATTACTTCTTTCTCTTGAAATAAAACACGTACCTCATTAGCTACTTCTTCAGGTTTATGAAGCTGTAATTGCTTTTTATAAGTCGCTTTTATAGCAGTTGGAAGCATAACTTGAAAAGCGGAAATGGTATAACATAACGTTTCATTGGTAAGCCAAAACCCGAGCTTTAACAACTCTTCATTTAAAACTGGTGTCACATCTAATATTTCATGTAATGCCTTTAATTTTTTACTTTCTACATCTACAGAGTCTTTTATTTCAATAATAAAACCTTGCAATTTTCGCGGACCAAAAGGAACAACAACACGCATACCCGTCTGTACAAGATCTTCCCATTTCTTTGGAATGACATAATCAAACGGCCTATCCGTTTGACGTGCTGGTACATCAACGATTACACTGGCAAATTTCATGCGTGGTCCTCTTCTAGCATCGCTTCAATTTGCATTAAGATTTCACGAGCTACTTCTCGCTTTGTTAAAAGCGGTAATTGAATAGTCTCTCCACCTTTTTTATACATTGTTACAATGTTCGTATCCGTCCCAAAGCCCGCACCAACTGCCTTCACATCATTGGCCACAATCATATCAGCATTTTTCTCACGTAATTTTTTCGTTGCGTATTCTTCCACATTTGTTGTTTCAGCCGCAAAACCGATGAGCAGTTGATGTTCTTTTTTCTCACCTAATGTTTTCAAAATATCTATCGTTCTTTCTAATTCAATAACTGTATCGCCGCTTTTCTTTTTCATCTTCTCATCATAGACAAACTTCGGACGATAATCTGCTACCGCAGCTGTTTTAATCACGACATCCATAGCATGATAATTGTGTAGCACAGCTTCTAGCATGTCCTGCGCCGACTGAACTTGTACGGTTGTTACATTCGCAGGCGGTGTTAAAGCTGTTGGACCTGAAACAAGAATCACTTCTGCTCCCAGTTCTGCTGCAACTTCTGCTAAAGCATATCCCATTTTTCCTGATGAAAAATTCGTCATAAAACGAACGGGGTCAATCTTTTCACGCGTTGGCCCTGCTGTCACTAAAAGTTTTTTTCCTTTCAGTGGCTTATTTTGTGCAAAAACCTCTTGTAATCGAGTGATAATTATTTCTGGTTCTTCTAAGCGACCTTTTGCAACATATCCACAAGCTAAAAAACCTTCTCCAGGTTCGATAAATGTATATCCAAACGTTTTTAACGTTACCATATTTTTTTGAACAATTTTATTTTCATACATATGCACATTCATAGCAGGTGCAATCCAGACCGGTGCTGTAGTAGCTAATATTGTTGTTGTAATCATATCGTCTGCAATGCCATTTGCAAGTTTCCCAATACAATTCGCTGTTGCTGGTGCAACAAGTACCACATCTGCCCAATCTGCTAAGTCGATATGTGCAATCACTGCAGAATCTTTTTCATCAAATGTATCTGTATATACATCGTGGCGAGAAAGCGCTTGAAACGTAAGAGGTGTCACAAACTTCATCGCTGACTCACTCATCATTACTTTTACAAGTGCTCCTGCTTGCGTTAATTTACTTGTTAAAGCCGCTGCTTTAAAGACAGCAATGCCTCCTGTTACACATAGAAGTATCTTTTTCTCTTTTAGCATATGACTCGTCCTCTTTCTTTTAAAACTTATTCTGCTGAAATGTAGTAATTCCAGCTAGTCAGTGCTAGCATTCCATCAAACAAAAGTCTTTTTTGTTCCGTCTCTACCGTAAAAAAATAACAACCTACTTGTAAATAGGTTGTTACCGTTACATAGAAAAGTATAATGTCTATGTTTTCATTTGTCGAAGAGAATGCCTTATTCAGACACTTTCTCTTCGCTTGGCTCGTAGCTTAATACTTCTGCATCAATTTCTTCTAGTGCTTTTCCCACACATTTATGAGATACAGGTTGCGTAATCACACAATTATCAGCAATTTGCATTTCACGAGCACGTTTCGCTGCTACTGTTACTAATGTATATTTAGAGTCGATTTTTGTTAATAATGAGTCAATTGATGGATTTAACATATTATATACCCTCCGTCATTTCTTTGTAATATTTTGCTACTCTCTCGCGGCGACAGTGTTCACCGACCACAATGGCTTTAATACGTTCGCAAGCAAGTTCTACTTGATCATTTTCTACAACATAGTCATAAGCGTCCATCATATCGATTTCTTCTTTTGCTACTGTTAAACGATTTTGAATGACATCTTCTGTCTCTGTACCACGGCCAACGATACGGTTCTTAAGCTCTGATAAACTTGGAGGAGCTAAGAAGATAAATACGCCTTCTGGAAATGCTTTCTTTACTTGAAGTGCGCCTTGCACTTCAATTTCTAAGAACACATCTTTCCCTTGCTGCAATGTCTGTTCTACATAATCGACTGGTGTTCCATAATAATTCCCAACAAACTCTGCCCATTCAAGCAACTTTTCGTTACGAATCATTTCTTCGAACTCTTCTCTTTCTTTAAAGAAATAATCCACACCATCTACTTCACCCTCACGTGGTTTACGTGTTGTTACTGAAATAGAGTATTGTAACTTTGCATCTTCATGGCTGAACAATTCTTTTCGAACCGTCCCTTTCCCAACGCCAGAAGGTCCTGAAAGAACGATGAGCAACCCTCTTCTACTTCTCATAAATATGTAAAACCTACCCTTCCTCACTTAAATCTTCTTTATTATTTAAACGATGTGCAATCGTCTCAGGCTGAATTGGACTTAATACAATATGCCCATCATCCATGACAATAACTGCCCTTGTTTTTCTCCCATACGTAGCATCAAGCAGCACGTTATGTTCACGTGCTTCCTGTACCGTTCGTTTAATAGGAGCTGACTCCGGACTTACAATAGCAATAATTCGATGAGCAGATACGATATTCCCATATCCAATATTTAAAAACCGCATGGCCATAGTTTGCGCCTCCTAGTAAGTCTATCCGATTTCTCCACCACGTATAACTTTATCTACTTTTTTGACAGCTACTCAATATTTTGTACTTGTTCACGAATTTTTTCAAGGTTATTTTTCATTTCTACAACATATTTTGAAATTGTTAGGTCGTTTGCCTTTGAACCAATCGTGTTAATTTCACGATGCACTTCTTGTACGATAAAGTCCATTTTTCTACCAACGGGCTCCATAATTTGCAATGCTTCATTAAATTGATCTAAATGGCTTTGTAAACGAACTAATTCTTCATGAATATCACAACGCTCTGCAAACATAGCTATTTCTGTTAGCAACCGTTGTTCATCTAACTCTTGATTATGTAATTCCTTTAAACGATTTCCCAATCGTTCCCGGTACTTTTGAATCACAATTGGTGCATGTGGAATAATCGCATTTACACAATTGTGAATCTCTTGTAGACGATGCTCTATATCTTTATGTAATCGTTTCCCTTCACCATCTCTCATCATTTTCAACATATGAGCAGCTTGGCGAACAGCTTCATATAAACTATCTTCAAATTGTTCGTTTACATTTTCCATTTCTTCAATTGCCGTTACCTCTGGCATTGTCATTAATTGTTGTAATGTAATGGAATCTTGTAATTGAAATTTCATTTTTGCATCTTCCATAATGGATTTATATTGTTCCAGAAGTGGCCAATCCACACGTAATTTTCGTTCAACAAGCCCTTCACCTGCAATAGTAACAGACATTTCAATACGTCCGCGGCGAACTTGTTCAGCAATCAACTTACGAATTTTATCCTCAAATACCATCATTTGCTTCGGAAGTCGAATGTTCATCTCTAAAAAGCGATGGTTCACTGACTTCATTTCTACTATAATTTGAAAAGCATCGTTTTCCACCTTTGCTCGTCCAAATCCTGTCATACTCGAAATCATCTTTATCACATCCAAGCCATGAAATAACTCAACGAAAAAGGTAATAGAGATGCAACTCTACTACCTTTTGTAAATTATATCACATTTTCATATCATTGACTATTTCAAGTTTATACCTCGTTTATAAATTGCAGGCTTCTTTTTCTCTTTTTTACCCGTTAGTAAAGAACCGACTAACAAAAACGTTGGAATAGAAGATAAAGCAACAATGAGTAACCAGTCTCTTGCCTGAATTGGCATCGTACTAAAAACCGGTTGCAGTGGCGGATAATAAATAACAACGAGCATTAATAAAACCGAAATGATTACCGCTCCAACTAAATACAGGTTTCCAAACGGATTGCGATGAAAAATAGAATGTTCACTTCGGCAATCAAACACATGAATGAGCTGCGCTAATACAAGTGTTGCAAACGCAACTGTTTGTGCATATTTCAATTCATTTGGATGTTGATTATATGCAATGATAAATGCAAGCAGCGTTGCAATGCCAATTAAAAAGCCGCGACTCACAATTTTCCAAGCAAGCCCTCTCGCAAATACACCTTCTTTCGGATGACGTGGATTTCTCCTCATCACATCCCCCTCAGCAGCATCCAACCCTAGCGCCATCGCTGGCAAACCATCCGTCACTAAATTCACCCATAAAATTTGAATAGGAACGAGTGGAAGCGGTAATCCTAGCAGCATTGCAAATAACATAACAAGAATTTCTCCAACGTTTGATGCTAATAAGTAACGAATGAATTTCCGGATATTTTCATATATATTTCTTCCTTCTTTAATTGCTGCTTTAATAGTAGCAAAATTATCATCTAGCAGTACGAGAGATGAAGCTTCTTTTGCCACATCCGTACCCGTAATCCCCATTGCTATTCCGATATCAGCAGTTTTAATTGCTGGAGCATCATTTACTCCATCCCCTGTCATCGCTACGATATGATCTTTATTTTGAAGAGCCTTCACAATTTTCAATTTATGCTCAGGAGACACGCGGGCAAACACATATGTGTCTTCTACAATATCCTCTAGTTCCTCGACAGACATTTTTGCCAGCTCTACACCTTCCACAACACGGCCATTCGGTGGTAAAATGCCTAACTGTTCAGCAATTGCCATCGCTGTTACTTTATGATCTCCTGTAATCATCACTGTTTTAATACCAGCATCTTTACACTCTTGTACCGCTTGCTTTACTTCCGGTCTTGGGGGATCAATCATTCCCTGTATGCCAACAAGCATTAAATCTTTTTCTACTTCTCTTTCATGCTCAATTTGATCTGTGACTTTTAAAGGTCTAAACGCAACAGCGATCGTCCGGAGCGCTTGACTTCCAAGATTATGAATAGCCGTTTGCACTTCATTTCGATACAGTTCACTTAACGGCTGCTGTTTATTTCCCCATAAAATGGTTTGACTCATTTGTAAAAGGACATCCGGCGCTCCCTTTGTTACTACAAACTTTTTACCGTCACGATCACGAACAATGACACTCATCATTTTCCGTGTTGAATCAAAAGGAAACTCACGAATGATTTCAAACTTTCCTTTTAAAGCTTCTCGTGATATACCCGCTTTCATTGCCGCGGCAACAAGTGCTCCTTCTGTCGGATCTCCATCTAAGACATACGATTTTTTCTTCTTCATAATGTTGGCATTATTACATAAACAACCAAATGTTAATAATTGATATAGAGAACGGGCAGATGTCGGATCAATCTTCTGCTCATCTTTCATAAACGATCCAGTAGGTTCATACCCTTTCCCTGTTACATGCCATGTGTCTCCACTGGCCCACATGTGCGTGACCATCATTTTATTTTGTGTCATCGTCCCTGTTTTGTCCGAACAAATAACTGAAGCGCACCCTAAAGTTTCTACCGCTGGAAGTTTTCGAACGATTGCTTTCTTTTTAATCATACGCTGTACACCGAGTGATAAAGCGACTGTAACAATAGCTGGTAAACCTTCAGGTATCGCAGCAACTGCAAGTGACACACCCGCTAAGAACATGTGATATACTTCGTTCCCTTGATAAACCCCTGCGAGTACGACGAGCGCTGTTAAAATAAGAGCAACAATAATTAAAATTTTCCCAAGTTGTTCTAGCCTTCTCTGCAAAGGCGTTTCCATTTGCTCTGCATTTTGTAACATATTTGCAATTTGTCCCATGGCAGTATTCATTCCTGTTCCTACTACTACTCCTACCCCTGAGCCTCTCGTTATCATCGTTCCCATAAAAGCCATATTTTTTTGATCACCAATCGCTACATTTGAACCTTGCAGTGCTTCCACTTTCTTTTGAACGGGTACAGATTCTCCTGTTAAAGCTGATTCTTCAATATATAAACTTGATGTTTCAATGAGTCGAATATCAGCTCCAATACGATCCCCGCTAGAGAATTTAATAACATCACCAAGGACCAGACCTTTTGACGGCGCTTTTATCCATTTTCCATTTCGTAAAACTGTGACTTGCGGGGCGGCTAATTCCTTTAAAGCTTCTAGTGATTTTTCTGCTTTTCTCTCTTGGAAAAAACCGAGAATCCCATTAATAATGACAATTGCTACAATAGCAATCGCATCGATATACTCTCCTAAAAATGCTGAAATAACTGTTGCACCAAATAAGACAAGTACCATAAAATCTTTAAACTGTGCCAAAAATACAACGAGTGCAGAAGGCCGCTTTGCTTCTTGCAATTCATTTGGGCCAAGCTTTTTTAATCGCCCTTCTGCTTCTTGCTCTGTGAGCCCTATCTTTACATTCGTATTCGTTCTTTCTTCTACTTCATGTGCACGCATTTCATACCAATTCATCTCGCCATCGACCTCCTGATTGCAGACATGCTCTAATGAAAGCTTATTCAGCCTCGTCCAAAAAAATGCTATAATTAACATTTAGTTAGAAAGGAGTGTTCATTATGGCATTCGATGGATTATTTACGAGAGCGATTACACATGAAATTGCAAATTCTCTTCAAACAGGAAGGATTTCCAAAATATACCAACCGTCTAAATATGAAATTTTGTTACATATTCGGGCAAACGGAAAAAATCAAAAGCTACTTCTCTCCGCCCACTCTACATATGCGCGTATGCATCTTACAAGTCAAAGCTATGACTCACCCGCTCTGCCGCCCATGTTTTGCATGTTGCTGCGCAAACATTTAGAAGGTGGATTTATTGAAAAGATTGAACAAATTGATTTAGAACGAATCATTCAAATCACGGTTCGTAGCCGTAACGAAATTGGTGATGAATCAGTAAAAACATTAATCATTGAAATTATGGGTCGTCACAGCAATATTATTTTAGTAGACTCCAAAACAAATATGATTTTGGATAGCTTAAAACACGTTTCCTTAGCAGTAAACCGTCACCGTACTGTATATGCTGGAGCAGAGTATATCGCACCACCAGCGCAGCATAAAAAGAATCCTTTACAGATTGAAACGAAAGAAGAATTAATTAGACCATTAGACTTTTTAGCAGGAAATATGGATAAACAACTTGTTCAAACCTTTATGGGGATTTCTCCACTATTTGCAAAAGAAGTGGTCACAAAAGCTGGCATGGTAAATGAAAATGCATTATCAGAAGCATTTTTCACATTACAGAAATCGCTGAAATTACATCAGTATACGCCAACAATGATAAAGGCAAACGGGAAAGAATTCTTTTACTTATTCCCACTTACACATCTAAAAGGTGAAGAAAAAGCATTCTCATCTGTAAGTGAACTGCTAGATCGCTTCTTCTTTGGAAAAGCAGAACGTGACCGCGTGAAACAGCAAGCACATGATTTAGAACGATTTATGCACAATGAAAAAACAAAAAATGAAAAGAAATTAATTAAATTACAAAAAACATTACAAGACGCTGGCAAAGCCGATAAATATCAATTATTCGGTGAATTACTTACTGCTAATATGTATGCATTGAAAAAAGGTGACAAAGAAATTGAGGTTATCAATTACTACGATGAAAATAGCAGAACGGTAAAAATTACATTAGATCCACTGCGAACACCATCACAAAATACACAGCGTTATTTCCAAAAATATCAAAAAGCAAAAAATTCTGTCGCAATTGTTACCGAACAAATTGAAAAAACAAATGAAGAAATTCTTTACTTTGACAGCCTACTGCAACAAATGGAAGCTGCCTCTTCAAAAGATATTGAAGAGATCCGTGAAGAATTAGCTGAAGAAGGATATGTTCGTAATCGCAAATCCAAAAATGCTAAGAAAAAACCGACAAAACCTGTATTAGATAAATATATTGCAAGCGATGGAACAGAGATTTTAGTCGGTAAAAACAATAAACAAAATGATTATTTAACAACTAAATTCGCACGTCGTGATGAAATTTGGTTACATACGAAAGACATTCCAGGTTCACACGTTGTCATTCGTTCATTAGAACCTTCTGAGGAAACTTTATTAGAAGCCGCAAGACTTGCTGCTTATTACAGTAAAGCAAAAGAATCTAGCTCTGTTCCCGTTGACTTCACAAAAATTCGTCATGTGAAAAAACCGAGCGGTGCGAAGCTTGGGTTTGTTACATATGATAACCAACAGACACTGTATGTAACACCAGATGCGGATACTGTTATGAAGTTAAAAGCTTAATTCAATCCATAATAAAAAGGCATTGCTTTCGTGCAATGCCTTTTTACTATGGACTACATCTATTTCATGATCGTCTTTATCAAAAAAAGGATACTTGTTTATTTAACTCATATATGAATTAACTAATTCATAACATCTTTCTTTTGTCATTGTATATTTCTCTTGAGCAGCATCTATATATCTCATCGTTCCGTTGTTTGGGTCTTTTAAAATAACATCAATTCTATTTTCTTTCAATTTAATCCATTCAATTTGTTTTGCTTTCATAGTTTCAAATGCAGCAGCTGGCATATTATCCTTTAACACCCGATAAATTTCATTCAGTTTATCATCCCATAACTGAGAATTATCTCCAATTTCATTCGCTATGTCCATTGTAGCAGTGAGACCTGAATGTTTCTCTTGTTTTTCTAAAGCTGACAATTCATTAAGAAACTTGGTTTTGCTTAATCCTGAAGAAGAAGATTCTACCCCTGAGGCTGTATAAGTTTCTTGATTTTTATTATTGCTCGAATCATTTTGGTTAGCGTTAGTTGGTTCTTGATTAGATTCTTCCTGTTCTTGATTTTCATCACCTGAATCTTCCTCATAACCATATTTAATTACTGATGTTGCAGCATTAACAGCAAGAGTCTGTCCATTTACTTTAAATATATAATTTTTATGATTACTATTATCTTCTTTTATGAATGTTATATCTTTAAACTCAATAATATGTAAAAACTTCTCTGCTTCTTCTTTTGTAAGATTTAAATCAACTTCTGTATCAAACGACCATTTATCCATTAACCATTTACTATCTTTATAAATTAAATGAAATTCCCATGTTTCTGCTGGATTGCCCATATCATTAGCAGGAACTAATGTATCAATTTTTAGCTTTTCCTTTTCTTGTACAAAAGCAAATCTCATTTCAGGTTCAATATAGATTGGAAAAGGTTGCATGTCTGTGTCTCTTGAAGCATTATATGTTTCAAGCAATCTACTTAACTGATTTTTTGCAAATTGTTCAGAAATAACAGCCTTCAATCCATCTTTAACCGTTTCAAGATCGCCAGGATTATTACGGCTCCAGCCATTTTCTTTTTCCATTTCGTCAAAAGACTGTACTATTTCATTAATATTTTCTTTTAAAACTTTTTTAGCCTCTTCTTCTGTTACTTTTGGAATTTCTTCAACTTTTCGTTTTGAATCCGTTTTTACTGTACTTTCTTTTCCTTGAGCTTCATCATTGTTCTTTCCGCAGCCTGCCATTAGCATACTTGCTGTTAAGCACAATAACATCATCGTTAATGCTTTCTTCATGTGTTAACATTCCTCGATTTCCTATTTAATTATTCTCCTCAAGCTTATAACTAGCCTGACAAATTCCTATTATATCAATAACTAAAACTAGCGTATACATAATACTCGATATTCTAAAAAACAACACTCCTCACTGATTATTAGCCCTCACCAATCGGGATTTTACGAGCAGTTCTCCCCACCTATCTTCTTTGGTCTCCTTAGAATCTTAAATTACTGCCCCCGAATAGCGGGATATATTTTCATCACTACATTTTAAATATTTATTACTCCAGACCCTTATTACTAGATTAAAAACATATGGTCATCTAAAAATGTTCAAAAAATGCAAATAAAAATATCACTTATATATCTATATAAATCCATTTTGGTTTTTCGACATTTAAGCCGCGGCTATGGGTAACAAAAGGTGACCTGCACTCGTTTTCTCTCTTTGTTTTCACTATGTCTGGGCAGGAAAAGGATCTGACCGCTTCTATGCATGGCCGGATGCTCTCTCCCACCTAAAAAAGGTTTTCTGTCGGTTTTTAATTTGTATTTATATAGATTCTTTGGCACTGTCATCACTTATTCCAGCTTTCTCAAAGAAAAAATCTAATTCTACTCATTTCTTTATCCTATGATCTATCTGAAAAAGGAATTTCCTTCTACACACAGAATTCTTTTTATGAAGAAATCATTTTCTGGGAGGAAATTATTTTGAATTTCTTAATTGATAAGATTGATGGATTAAACGTGGAGTTTTCCAAACTTGTTTCGATGATGAATTACGCCCGCTCTACAACATTACGGGCTGTATAAGGTTTAACAATTGAAGAACTCGATTACTTGTACGATGAGCAAGCAAATTCTATTGGTATGCTTTTGTATCATATGGCTGCAATCGAATTTTACTATCAGATTCATACCTTTGAAGATCGCGAGCCGACAGAAGCGGAATTAGAGCGCTGGTTACCAGGAGTTGAATTAGGAGACCTTGGACGTCAAAATATTAAAAATCAACCTTTAGACTACTACATAAATACTTTGCAAGAAGTTCGTGATAAAACAATCTTAACGTTTCAATCAATGCCAGATGAGTGGCTCTATAAAACAACGCCGTTTTGGCATGATAAACCAGCAAATAACTACTTCAAATGGTTTCACGTGTTTGAGGATGAACTTAGTCACCGTGGACAAATTCGGTTGATTAAAAAGATGCAAAAAACTCATTCAGTAAAATAATGAAAAGTGCTATCTCACAATGAGGTAGCACTTTTTATGTTTTAGATCTGTCATCATCTATTAATAATTTTTCATTCACTTTTGTAACTACAATTGTAGCAATGTTTCTTCTATAGCGTAAGCAAGAATGATCTTGTTTGCGCTTTTTATCCGCACAAATTGTTAGAGTATTCCACTCCTAAAAGGGGATTTCGGATTATATGAAGAAATCATATGAGGAGAACAAATACTTCAAAACGTTTATGAGAAACGAATTACTTCTTAAGAAAAGAGGACATGACCATGAGTGAATTTATTTTCGTCTTATTACTTTGTCCATTGCTTATTTTCATTGTTTCAGTAATTGGGACTCGCATGACAAAAACGTATTATGTTATGCCCATTGTAACATTTGCCATTTTTCTTATTTTAGGAGTTACAATGTTTAGTCCGTCCTTTTTCTTTTGGGTTGGCATGTATAGCATTTTCTCATTTATCGTTTCTTATATGACTTTATTATTTGTAAAAGAGTACGAAGCTGTAGAGAGAAAGCAATAACTATGTACCTTCCATCTTTTTTGTTTTTACTTCTAAACAAATTATTTACCTATAAAAAAACACGACCGTGTTTCCCCCCGCGGTCGTGTTTTCTTTATTACGCTGTAACCCAAGCCTCATCAGCTGGATTTTTGCGCCACTCTTGTAATTTTTTTGTTTCAGCTTGTCCGATCATCCCTTTTTCTTCTGCTACTTCAGTTAGTGTACTGTAGTCGCTTAAAGAATATGATGCTATGTTTGCTGCTGCTAATTTTTCTTTTCCTGCTTCAAGCTCATATGTGAAGATTGATACGATACCTAATACTTCACAACCAGCCTCGCGAAGTGCCTCTACACAAGTAATGGCACTACCACCAGTTGAAATTAAGTCTTCTACTACCACTACTTTTTGACCTTTTTCAGCTTTACCCTCGATCTGATTCCCTTTACCATGACCTTTTGCTTTGCTACGTACATAGCACATTGGTAAGTTCATGCGATCACTTACCCACGCAGCGTGAGCAATACCAGCTGTTGCTGTTCCCGCGATAACTTCTACAGTTGGGAAGTGTGTTTGAATTAGCTCTTCTAATCCTGCTGCAATCGCTTGACGTACTTTTGGATATGATAACGTTAAACGGTTATCACAATAGATTGGTGATTTCATACCAGAAGACCATGTAAATGGATCATTTGGTTGTAAAAATACTGCTCCAATTTCTAATAGATGAGATGCGATTTCTTTTTTCATATTGTTACACCTTCCCACTGTTGTTTTACTGTTTTATACGCTTCAAGCGGATTTTCTGCCTTTATAATACTACGTCCTACTACAATGTAGCTTGAACCAAGTTCACGCGCACGCTTCGGCGTTGCTACGCGTACTTGATCATTCACATCATCACTTGCAAGACGAATCCCCGGTGTTACTGTTACAAATGCACTCCCGCATACTTCACGTAATTTTGGTACTTCTAGGGTTGAACAAACAACACCATCAAGCCCGCTTTCTTTCGTTAGTTTCGCATAATGAGCAACCGCTTCTTCTAACGTTTTCTCAATGCCAATCTCTTTTCTCATCATAGCTTCCGATGTGCTTGTTAGCTGTGTAACTGCAATACAAATCGGTCTCTCTTTTCCTTCTTGCTTACCTTCCTCTAATCCCTCGAGCGCAGCTTTCATCATGCTACTTCCCCCAGCAGCATGAACGTTTACCATATCAACATCTAGACTAGCTAAGCTGCGCATTGCGCTTTTTACTGTATTCGGAATATCATGAAGCTTTAAATCTAGAAAAATTTGATGTCCTTTTTCTTTTAGGTACGTAATGATAGCAGGTCCCTCTTTGTAAAATAGTTCTTTACCAACTTTGACAAATAACTGTTCTCCTTCAAAGTGATGTAAAAACTGTTCTACCTCTGCTTTACCTGGAAAATCCAGTGCAACGATTAGTGACTGTGACATGTTTATTTCCAGCTCCTTCCTTGACATTCCGAAATATGCTCGAATCCTAATTCATCTAATAACGCTGGTAATTCTTCAATAATCGTTGGACATACGAACGGATCAACAAAATTCGCTGTTCCAACTGCAACCGCACTTGCACCAGCGTAGAAGAATTCAATTACGTCTTCTGCTGATTCAACACCGCCCATTCCGATAATCGGAATGTTAACCGCTTGACTTACTTCATGGACCATACGAATCGCCACTGGCTTAATTGCTGGTCCAGATAGTCCACCTGTACGATTTGCTAAAATTGGTTTTGCTGTTTTTAAATCTAAACGCATGCCAAGCAATGTATTGATCATCGTTAATCCGTCTGCACCAGCATTTTCGATTGCCTTTGCAATCTCAACAATGTTTGCCACATTCGGTGACAATTTCACATATACCGGCACTTCAGAAACCTCTTTCACTCGCTTCGTTAAATCCGCAGCAATCTCCGGTACTGTCCCGAAAGCAATACCGCCTGTTTTTACGTTTGGACAAGAAATATTTAACTCTAGTGCATGAACGTTTGGTGCTTTAGAAATTTCTTTGGCAACCGCCACATAATCCTCTGCTTGTGAACCAGCAACGTTTGCAATAATCGGAAGATCGAATTGTTCAAGCCACGGTAATTCTGAATTCATTACTTTTTCTAACCCAGGGTTTTGAAGGCCAATTGCATTTAACATTCCGCCTGGTGTTTCAGCCACGCGCGGCGTTGGATTTCCAAAACGAGGTTGTTCTGTCGTTGCTTTAATCATGATTGATCCAAGTACACTTAAATCATAAAACTGTGCGTACTCACGGCCAAATCCGAAGCAACCAGATGCTGGGATGATTGGATTTTTTAATGATAATCCTGGTAAGTCAACTTGCAATCTGTTCATAGTACAACCTCCCCGATTGGAAATACTGGCCCGTCGCTACACACCTTCTTGTAAGAATGTCCGCTTGGATCTTCTTGTAAGTGGCATACACATGCGAAACACGCTCCAATGCCGCAGCCCATACGTTCTTCTAATGAAATATATGCTTTTTTCTCTTTATATCGGCCTTCTAATGCACGTAGCATCGCAAGAGGTCCACATGAATATAAAATGTCAAAGTCAATTCCATATTCATCGATGACATCTGTTACAAATCCTTTTGTACCATGTGTACCATCGACTGTTGCTACATACGTATCA